>JAQZBT010000014.1 GCA_029237755.1 Candidatus Saccharimonadota bacterium | reverse complement strand
TCGATGGTGGCGACTCCGACGGCCTGGTCGGCGCCGCCATAGTAGAGATAGACCACGCCGTCGCGTACGACTTGGCCGCAGGGGAAGATGACGTTGTCGATCCAGCCTTCCTGCTCCCATTTCTCGACCGGTGTCATGATGGGCTGCGAAGTGCGGCCGATGACTTTGGTGGGGTCGCGGCGGTCCAGCAGTACGGCTCCGAGGTAGTAGTGATGGAAGCTGGTGACGCCGTGATAGAAGAGGACCCAGCCGGACGAGGTCTTGAGAGGCGGACCAGCGATTCCGACTTTGGCTGAGTCCCACATGCCGGGACGGGGGCCGAAGATCTGGATGCAGCGCGTGAGCTGCTCGTTGTGGAAGTCGAGGCGGTCGACGAAGTCGGCGCAGACATGGCCGGAGATGCGGTGCAGGACCATGTATTGGCCGCCGATCTTCTCGGGGAAGAAGCAGGCGTCCTTGTCGTCTATGCCCTCAGGCGAGACGAGCTCGGGCAGAGTCCATTTGTCCCAATTGTGAGCCAGAAAGTCTTTGACGCTGATGGAACTCTGGGCGACGCGGGGTGGGGTGACCGAGTCGTAGGCGGTGTAGGTGATATGGAGCCGCTCCCCTATCTTCACGATACGGGCGTCTTCGCAGCCAGAGAGGTCGCCCGGGCCGCCGGCCTTGAGTTCAAACCTGGCTCGCGGGACGTAGATCGGCTGAGTCAGGCGCTGCGTGATCTTGAGTCCGTTTTTGGAGCGGGCGTAGCCGATGACCGAGGTCTGGTCCGGTCCCACGGCGCGGTAGAGGATGTGGGTCTCTCCTTCCAGCTCGATGGCTGTGGGGTTGAGGACGTGGGCCGACTCCCACTCGTGCTCGGCGATGGGTTTGAGGATGGGGTTGTGCTCGTAGCGCTCGGCGTGTTGTTTGATAACCCCGTCTGGTGACATGCTGTCGAGTAGACCCTGGAAGCTCAGGACCGCGCGGCAACAGGTGGTGTCGGTGGAACCGTAGTAGACGGTGAGGCGGTCGCCGTGGCGGAGCGCGCCTGAGGGGAAGATGATCTTGGGCAGGCGGCCGTACTTCTCGTAGCCTTCTTCGGGCACCATGAAGGGAAATACGGTGCGTTTGAGCACTTTAGTGGGTGTGTCGAGGTCGAGCAGTGCAGCCTCAATGCCGAATATCTTCTGGTCGGAGAAGTAGTCCTGGATGTGCGAATAGAGGAGCATCCATCCGTCCTTGGTCCAGATGGGCGGAGCGCCGACTTCAACGTGGTCCTGGTCGGTGCGCTTGAGTGTGAGAGTGTGGTCGTCGACGTGGTTGTACCAGCGGTCCCAGAAGTAGGGACTCCACATCTCCTCGGGCTTGGAGAATTCGGCAATGGCAATCTTTGAGGGCGGCAGGTCGGAGTTGACGGTCAGGACGGCGCGCAGCTTCCCGCCCACACGTTGCGGGAACAGGGCCATGGCTTTGGCGTTGAAGGGCGTGACGAGGTGCTTCTCGTCGATCGTTTTCAGGTCCTTGCTGAGGGCGACGGCGACCTTGATGTTGTCGGGGCCGTAGGGGTAGCCGCCCAGGGCCGTGTAGAAGATGTAGTAGGTGTCGCCGAGCTTGGTGACGCGCGGGTCTTCGCAGCCGAAACGCTCCCAGTCGTGCTCAGGTGAGATGAGCAGGCGGGGCTCACCGAAGGTTACTCCCCCATCGGTGCTTGAGGCGATGCCGATGCAGGAGAACTCAATGGTTTCGCCATGATAGAGCGCCGGATGGGTTGAAGCCCGGAAGAGCAGATGCAGGGTGTCGCCCTGTATGACGGGGCTGGGGTTGAAGGTGGCTTCGGCCAGCCAGGGCATGCCCTCGCTGGGACTGATGAGCGGATTGTGAGCGTCGCGCGTAACGTTAAACATTGGCCGTTACCCGTTTGAGCTCCACGGGATGGCTGGTGCTGAGGCCCTTGATGAAATCGTCGACGTTGGCCCGGGCTACACCGATGTGCTTGTCGCCGCCGCCGTAGTAGACGATGAGGTTGTCGTTTAATACTACCGCGCCGCAGGTGTAGACCACGCCGGCCTTGCCGTCGTTCTCGTACCACTCGTCGGGCTCGAGGATGGGGGCATTGGCGCGGTAGAGGATCTTCGTGGGGTCATTGAGGTCGAGGAGCATGGCTCCGAGCTTGTACTTGCCTGGGTCGAGGCGGTCGGTGGCGTGGTAGAGCAAGAGCCAACCCATGGCGGTCTTGATCGGCGGCGCCCCCGCACCGCGCACGCGTGTATCCCAATGATCTTTTCGTCTCGGGTCGTGGAATCCACTGCCGAAGGCCGGCGGGAGGCTTTCGATGTACTTGGTGCCGTCGAAGTCATCGAGGCTGTCGACGTAATCGATGTGAATCTTAGGACTCAGACCATGAAGGATGGCGTACTTGCCGTTGATTTTCTCCGGGAAGATGATCCAGTTTTTCTGGGTCGTGCCGGGGCGTGAGAGCAGGACCGGGTCGCGCCAGTTCCAGTTCTTGTCGTTGAGGTCGTCGAGCGAGATGGCGGTCATGGCCTGGCGCATGAAGTCCCAGCCGTCGAAGGCGCAGAAGGTCATGTAGGCGTGGCCGTCAATCTTCACGATGCGGGGATCTTCGCAGCCGGCCCAGCCGCCGCCGGAGGGGTTGGTGGCGCTCAGCGCCTGGACGCGGGCGGCCCCGCGCTTGGGGTCGGCGTCACCGAAGCCCTTGGAGGGCGTGTAGACGGGGTAGGGCAGGCGCTCGTCGAAGTGGACACCGTCGGTGCTGGAGGCGTAGCCGATGCGTGAGACGCCGTCTGGGCCCATGGCGCGGTAGAGCAGGTGGACCTTGCCATTGTCGACGAGGGCTGCGGGGTTGAAGACGGCGTGCGATTCCCATTCGAAGGCACTCGGTGACATTACAGGGTTGTGCGGGAAGCGGTGCAGGCGGGTATTGCGGCGGGAGCGGGAGCGGGGCGCGTAGGGGTTGGGCAGCTTGGTCGTGAAGAGCTTCTGCTTGGCGGAGGTGAAGTAGAAGACAAAGTCGGATTCGTAGACGACGGCGCCGAGGAGTTGGGTTTCATCTTTGACCTTTGTGACTTCCTGGTGCAGCGGCTCGTCCGAGCGCCAGAGCACGACTTCGGGGTCATTGCGGGAGACGAGCACCGAGCCGATGGAGATAGTGGCTACTCCCCGCTTGACCTCGGTGGACTCATAGAAGACCAGAAGTCCCTGGTCGATATGGGTGGCAGAGATGATGCGCAGGCCGTGCCGGTCGAAGGTGTCGCGGCGGGGCGAGGCCAGGACCTGTCCGCCGGCGTGCCAGGCGACGAGGTTCTTGGAGAAGGCGACGCGGAGGTCCTTGGTGCCGTAGAAGAGTACGTACTGGCCGTTGTGCAGGTAATCTGAAACGAGAATGCCGGAGCCGGTGAGGTGACGGTTGATGGCCGGCACGTCCCAGACGTCCATCTCGGCTTCAGTGTCGTGGATGGCGACGCGGACCTGGCCCTCGGAGCTGTAGACCAGGATGCGCTTGTCCAGGACGCGGGCGACACGGGCATCTGAGATGTGGGCGAGGTGCTCTTTGCGGCCAAGAGGCAGGATGATGGACGGGCTCTCGTCGCGGAGTTTAAAACTGACCCCGTGGCCGTGGCCGTAAACAAGGCGGTAAGTAGTGGAGTACTTCTCCCGACCGATGATGCCGACCGAATCACCGTCGCGAAAAATTCCGATAGGCTGGGTGCGTCGTAGTTCTGTTGGGTTCAAACCCCTCGTCAACCTCACTTTAATTCGAGTGCGCCACTCCCGCACACCCGAAGTTACTCAAATATTAGCATAAGCGTTGTGACGAATACAGAGTTGGCGATGCGAACTTTGCTCGCGTTTTTTAGTTGTAAATGCGTTTGTGAGTATAGCTCGCGTTCGCCGAACATTCTCTCGGGGTGCTAGCTCGCTTCCGAGATGCTCCCCTCGATAAGTTCGGCTGCCGGCTATGAGTAAATACGCTTGTGGGTGTAGCTCGGTTTGCGATAAACACCGGCCCAGACGTTGAGGCGGATTTTGATGGTATCGAGCAACGTTTGGATAGCGGCTTTGGCGGGTGAATCACCAACCAGCCCCATATTGGCCTTCTTGGGGTCGTGCCAGTCGGGGGCCTCTACGGCTACGATCTTGTACTTGCGGAGGCGGGCGATCTTGAGGATTTCGGCGTCGAAGCTCCAGCCGAGCATGGTCTGGCGGCTGAAGATCTCTTCGGCGGCCTCGGCTTCGAAGGCTTTGAACCCGCACTGGGTGTCTTTGATGCCGGGCAGGATGAGTAACTGGATAAAGACGTTGCCAAACTTTGACATCATCTTGCGCAGCAGGCCCTTGTGGATGGACCAGAGGTTGCGGGTAGCGATGATGACTTGAGCTCCATTCTTGATGGCGGTCTGGACATCGTCGAGGTGTTCGAGCGGAGTGGCGAGGTCGGCGTCCATGAAGACGCGGTATTTGCCGCGGGCTTCGAATATCCCCAGCCGGACATCTCTCCCCTTTCCTACCCTCGGTCCGGCGTTGACGACCCGGAACTGTTCGAAGAGCTTGGCCTTGGATTCTGCGATCTTGGCGGTGCCATCGGGACTCTCAGGTACAACCACCAACACTTCGACCTTGCCGTAGTCGCGGGTTTTCAGGAAGTCATGCAGCCGCTCGAGGTCGTCGGCGATGCCGGCGGCTTCCATGTAGGCCGGGATGATGATGGTCAGGTCGGGCTGGGTCATTTTTTGGTCACTTCGTAGGTGTAGTAGACTTCTGTCCGGTCGAAGTCGGACAGAATGCTTTGAAGCTTGCCGCCGGGGAACTTGAGCTTGAGTTGCTTAACGGTCTCATCTTTTTGGGACCTGGTAATCAGGAAGGTGTACTGGCCAGGCGTAATGGGAAGGCCGGCCAGGTCTTTGGCTTCGACAAGTTTGTAGGGCTTGGTCGGGGGTACCAGGTACTGGACTATCGGGTGCTCAGGCGCCGGAGCTACGACGTAGCGCGTGCCGGTGGGCGGTTTGGCTGCAGCCATCTGGCGGGCTACACGGGTTGTGGCTTCATTGTACGCCGCCCAGGTGTCGGCGGTATTGGCCCAGGCGCGGAAGTATTGAGTGAAGCCCTGGAAGAGCGTAAGCGCCAGGAGCATGAGGATAGCGCCTTGGCCGACGGCGCGAGCGGCCGAGTTGATCGGGAAGGTGCGGTACCAGAGCTCGAGCATATAGGAGACGCCGATAGCAGACATAGTGAGAATCACGGGCAGGGCGGCAGCGGCGCGGCCGGCGTTGGGAGCACCCACGGTCGTAATCAGTGCGGGCAACATCAGGACGATGAAGAAGGCCAGCAATACGCGATAGCGGCGGTCGCGCAGGCGGGAGATGCTGACGAGCAGTCCGGCGACGAACATCAGGCCGACGAAGGCATTGAGCATGGGTTGGCTGGCGAAGTTGTGGCGGAAGTTTTCGTCGCCCCGGCTGTGGAACATGAGCAGGGTTGTGACGATGTTTGAGGCCAGAGCGCTGATTGAGCCGGCCAGCCCAATGACTACGGGCAGCGACTTGAGTGAGCTCCAGGAGGTTGCGAAGAGGTAGCTGACAGCACCCAGGCCGACGGCGAGACCGCCAAGCAGCGCCAGGCGGGGCTTATCGAGGACAAATAGCTTATTTGAGCGGAGCAGAAAGATGGCGCCGGTGATGACGGTGGTGGCGGCGATCAGCCAGCCGACGGGTCCGGCTAGCAGGTTGGCTGCTAGCACTAAGCCCAGGGCAATGTGCGTACCGAGGGTGCGCTGTTGCCAGGCGCGGGTGGCGACATAGAGCGTGAGCGGGGTGAGGAGCGGGTAGACGGCGGCCTCGATGCCGGAGCGGGAGAGCGTGACGGCCCAGGGCGTGACAGCGAGCAGGAAGGCGGCCAGCCAGGCGGCCCGCAGACCAAACCAGCTGCGCGCCCACAACCAGGTCGCGACTACGGCTAGGGTGCCGAGGAGCGCGGGCATGAGCTTGAGTGCCAGCTCGGTGTGACCGAGCAGTTTTACCGGTAGCGCTTGCAGCCAGACGAAGAGTGGAGCAAAGCCGTTGGCAGCGGTGAGGCCCGGGAGCGTGAAGCTGTCTGCCAGAGCGGCGGCCTGCAGGCCGATGACGGCCGAGCCGGCGTAGAGCGCCGGAGGCAGCGTGTCGATGTTGAGGAACCGGAAAAAGGCTGCGATGCCGACGGTACCGATGAGACTAACGATGGTAGTATGGGCGCCGAGCCAGGCGAAAGGCGGGGTGATCTTCTGAGTTGCCATTAGCGAAATACCACTTTCTTGTACATCACGTAGTTCCAGGAAAGGCTAAGGAGGGTGGCGGCGGCTTTGGCGCCGTTCTTGATGAGGAATTCGTCGTGACCGGTGATGCCCAGGCTGTGGGCAATGGCCAGTCCGATGTCGATCGGCAGGGTCCAGACTTCGGTGAGGATATGAATGGCGCCGTTTTGCAGTACATAGAGACCGAAGGCGGTGATAGCCAGGAAGGCTACGGCCTGCTTGCCCATGTGTCCGTCGTGCTTCTTGAAGACCAACTTCTTGTTGGCCATGAAGCTGAACATCATGGCGATGGTGGTCGAGATGATGTTGGCCTGGATCAGGGTCAGGCCAAGGGTGGAGAGCAGGTTGTAGAGGGCAAAGTCGAGGACCGTATTGAAGACACCAACAGCGCCGAATTTGCCGGCACGTTTGATGTCATGACGCCTTTTTGGGGTCTCGTCGGCCACTATGGTCTCATTTGATGGGTTAAGCATAACTGATTTGGATGCTTGTTTCCAGCTAGTCAATCTGGACGCTTGGACTTTAGTTTGCCTGGCGTCCTCGCAGATTTCACCCGCCGCGGTGGTGGAGTCTCGCGCGGAGAAGTGCGCCGATTGCGAAGATCGGGGCCTGCATGGGTATATTGTATCAAGCTTATGCTTAGCCGTGGAAGCGGTCGAGGTTGGAGAAACAGCTTCGGACCGGCGTACGCTGCAAGCCAATCGTTCTGCTATCGAGGCAGCCTTAACTATTACTTACCGTGTTATGACCTAGGTTCTTTTAACCATACGCTTCAGCGTACGCCGGTCCTTCACTTGCTACTTTACCCATGGAATCTATCCAGGTTGGAGAAACGGCGCTGCTCGGGGTGGAAGTAGAGCTCGACGTCGCCGATGGGTCCGTTACGGTGCTTCTTGATGAGGATGTCAGTGATGTTTTCGCGGTCGGTCTGCTTGTTGTAGTAGGCCTCGCGGTAGATGAACATGACGACGTCGGCGTCTTGCTCGATGGAACCGGAGTCACGGAGGTCGGCGAGTTGTGGGATGGGTGGGTTGCGCGATTCGACGGCACGGGAGAGCTGCGACAGGGCGATGACGGGGACGTTGAGCTCACGGGCCAGACCCTTGAGGCCGCGGGATATTTCCGAGACCTCCTGCTGGCGGCCTTCGAGGCTGCGGGCGCCGCCCGAGATGAGCTGGAGGTAGTCGATGATGATCAGGCCGAGGCCGTGTTCGGCCTGGAGGCGGCGAGCCTTGGTGCGCATTTCCATGACGTTGGTCATGGCCGAGTCGTCGATGTAGAGCGGGGCTTCTGAGAGTTCGGCCATGGCTTCGTTGATGCGCGGGAAGTCGTCTTCGTCGAGGGCGCCGGTGCGGAGCTTCCAAGAGTCGACGCCGGATTCGATGGCGAGCAGCTGGTCGATCAGCTGCTCTTTCGAGACTTCGAGCGAGAAGAAGCCGACCGGGATGCCTTCCTTGGCCGCCACATGGTGGGCCATGTTCATGACAAAGGTGGTCTTACCCATCGATGGGCGGGCGGCGAGGATGAGGAGGTCAGAGTTTTGGAGGCCGGCGAGCATGCCGTCGAGGTCGCGGAAGCCGGTCGGGATACCGCGGAGCTTGCCGGAGTTGGAGTGGAGCTCGTTGAGGCGGTCGAAGGAGTCGGCCAGAATCGAGTTGATGGGCACGAAGTTTTGCTTGAGGTTCTTCTGGGAGACCTCGAAGATGGTCTGCTCGGCCTTGTCGAGCAGTTGGTCGAGGGCAGTCTGCTCGTCGTAGCCAAACTGCGAAATATTGGACGCAGCACCGATGAGGCGGCGGAGAGTGGCCTTGTGCGAAACAATGCCGGCGTAGTGGACGACGTGCGCGGCTGTCGGGACGGCGCTGGTGAGCTCGGCGATGTAGGCACTGCCCCCTACTCGCTCCAGTTCGCCCGCGGCTGAGAGCTTGTTGGAGAGTGAGACGATGTCGAGCGGCTGGCGCTGCTCGTAGAGGTCCATGATGGCGGCGTAGATGAGGCCGTTGCGGTCGACGTAGAAGTCGTCGGCATTGACGATATCGGCGATTTTGATGATGGCGTCTTTTTCAATCAGGATGGAGCCGAGCAGGCTGGCTTCGGCTTCGATGTTTTGCGGAGGGACGCGGCCGGCGGCGACCTCGGTGGCCAGGATCTGGCCGATCGTGGGTTGACGGTCGCGGGAGCGCTCTCGGGTTTCTTGCGGCATTATTCGACTATCTCTCCACCTAATATCTCCAGCGCGGACGAGACCAGCTCAGCGGACGGGTCGGGTTTGGTCTGCCGCTTCTTGGGGGCACCGGTCTCTTCGGTGCGGGCCAGGACCCGGACGGGTCGGCCGTAGACCTTGGAGGCGGCGGCCTCGACCATGGTGCGGTTGACCGGTTTGAGCAGAAGGTCGCGATGGAAATTAAACTTGGGCTTTATCGTAACCTCCCCGTCGCCGAAGTCAACCGGATACATCTGGAGAAGCGCGCAGAGGTTGTTGTTTTGAGACTTCATGATGACGAGGACCTTGGGCCAGAGACCTGATTCGAGTATGCCGGTGGTCGCGGCCGGCGCAGGTTCTGCTGCAGCTTTGGGGGCCGGTTTGGCGGGAGCAGGCGCAGTGGAGGCGACCGGAGCGGGAGCCGGGGTGGCGGCCGGGGATGGCGCGGCGGGCGCGGTCAACTTGACGACGCTGGCCTCGAGGGCGAGCTGCGGCCAGTGTGAACGCGTAACTTCGAGCAGCTCCTGCACGATGGCGGCGGCGCGGGCGGGCGGTACTGCGGACGTCAGCTTGGTGACGGCTGGTTCGGGTGACTGGAGAGCGCCACTGCCTGCGAGCAGCACCCGGCGCCAGAGCTCGGTGAGCTGGATGGCGACCTGGCCAGGCTGGGCGCCTCCGGCTTCGAGACGGGCGATGACGGCCAGCGCACTCTGAGCGTCGGAGGCGGCGATCGCCTGCGCCAGGGCCTCAATCTCTTCGGCGCTGGAGTAGCCGAGCAGACTGCGGACGGTGGCGGCGGTGACCGGCTTGGCTCCGGAGGCGGCGAGTTGGTCGAGCATACTGATGGCGTCGCGGAAGCCACCTCTGGAGGCGGTGGCGATGACATCCAGGGCTGCGGCTTCGATCTCTATATTCTCGGCCGACGCGATTTTGGCCAGATGCGAGGTGATGTCGCTGAGCGTGATGGGCTTGAACGAGAAGCGTTGGGTGCGGGAGATGATGGTGTCCGGGACCTTGTGGGCCTCGGTGGTCGCGAGGACGAAGACGGCGTGCGCCGGTGGCTCTTCGAGCGTCTTGAGCAAGGCGTTGAAGGCCTCGTTGGTGAGCATGTGGACTTCGTCGATGATGTAGATTTTGTAGCGGCCTTGGGTCGGGGCCAGGGCAACCTTGTCGCGCAAGTCGCGGACCGAGTCAATGGAACGGTTGGAGGCAGCGTCGATCTCAACTACATCGAGCGACGAGTTGATGGCGGCGAGGCAGTTGGGGCATTGGTTGCAGGGTTTGGTGTCGCCGGTGCAGTTGAGCGAGCGGGCCAGTAGCCGGGCAACACTGGTCTTGCCGACACCGCGGGGGCCGGTGAAGAGGTAGGCGTGCGAAAAGCGGCCATGCGAGATGGCAGTGGTAAGGGTTTTGACAACATGCTCTTGACCCAGGACCTCATCGAAGCTGGAACTGCGGTATTTTCGATAAAGCGCCTGGTCAGACAAATTCCCCCCTCACACACACGTAAAACATGCGTTTTACTCCTGGAATAGAGTATATCGCGGAGGGAGTTGGATATCTATCTTGACCACAAGCGCTTCGCATGTTGTTCGTCGAGCTAAGTATATGCGCTCTTCCTCACAACATGCTTCGCTTGCCAGTAGTGCTAACGCGCGAGGTGGGCGGCGAGCTGGCGGGCGGCTATGCCGCGCATGCTGATGTGGTTCTTTTCGTCGACTGTCATTTCGCCGAAGGTTTTGAGCTCGCCGTGGGGCAGGAAGATTGGACCCCAGCCAAAGTCCTTATCGCCGGTTGGCGGCACGATCTCTCCGGTCAGCTCGCCGGTGAAAAAGTGGTTGCGGCCGTCGCTGTCACGGTAGCCGATGGTGCTGCGGGCGGTAGCGGTGCGGTCCTCGTGCTTCAAAGCTAGAGCGGCCAAGCCGTCGACACCGATCGTGTCCTCGAACCACTTGATGAAGGTGCCGGGAAGTCCCTGCAGACAGGTCAGCGACAGGCTGGTGTCTTCAACGATGAACTCTCCGTCGTGTTGGGCGGCGGCTTGCTCGAGCTTGTGCTGGATGACGTCTTTGGGGTCGAGACTCTGTATCTCATCGAGATCGAGCTTGAGTAGCTCCACTTGCGGTACGACGGCGCTGATGTCGCGGAATTTGCCGGGGTTGCCGGTGATGAAGTAGAGCATTAGAAGAGCCCTTTGGCCTTGGTTTGCAGTTCTTCGGCCTTGGCCTTCAGCTCGTCAACCTTTTGTTGCAGCTTATCGACTTGCTGGGTAATGGCATCGTTGCGCTCGAGGGCTTCGATGCGGGCACGCTGGTCGGTGACGACCCGGTAAAGATAGAAGCTGAAGATGATATTGGCGATGAGTAGGAGACCAAGGATGATCTCGATTGATGTGGCGCGTCGTTTCATGAGTTTGGTTCCTTTGGATGCGGTTTTCAGGTCACAGTATACATAAACTGCGCCCGAAGGCGCAGTCGCTATGGAACAAAATGCGGTTTAGCCGATAACAGCTTCGATGGCGGCCCACTCGGCATCGCCCTCGTCGGGGATGACCATGGTGACCTGGTCGCCGGGCTGAGCCTTGAAGTAGGTCACAGATGCGAACAATACGTGGTACTCGCGGCCGCGGGCTTCGACGAAGTAGGCGCCGTCTTTGAGGTTGAGTGTACCGATGAGCTTCTTGCGCTCGACGGGGCCGATCTGCTTGTAGATGAAGGTACCATCGTCGCCGATGATGAGCTTGAGTTGGTCGCCCTGAACGAGCTTGGACTTGGAGGCGTAGTTGGCGGGTACGGGGTAGGACTTGCCGTCGGGGCCGATCATGTGTTGGCCGTCGAAGGCGCCTTCGATGACCTTGCCGGTCGAACCGGTGACCGTGGCCTTGGCTTCGGTGACAGAAACAGTCGCGTCGGAGCCGACGAGACTGGTGAGCAGCTCCTTGGCGCCGGCGAGGTTTGTCTCGGCCGAGTCAATGAGTTTCTTAAGCGTCTTTAACTGTTTTTCGGTAATATCTGCCACCAAAATTCCTTTGGTATTGGTTTCCACACACTTGCTGGTTCATTCATACACCGGCTGGCAAACAAAGTCAAAACAATTACAAATTCACGGCGTAAATATGATGGATGTTTGTCCGTAATTGCCAAAATTACTGCACGGAAGCGGATGCGTCGCGCGTAATATCCTTAACTATTTCGGCCGAGTCGTGAAGCGATTTGCGCTCGGCATCATTGAGCGGGTAGTCGTCGAGGATCCGGACTCCGCTCGGCGAAATCATTGTCGGCAGGCCGATGACTACGTCTTTAAGACCGTACTCCCCTTCCGCTAATGAGCAGATCGGGTAGATGTTGCCCGTGGGGCGGATCAGGGCTTCGACGAGCTTGGCTACGGCGTGGCCGATACCGAAGTAGGTCGCCTTCTTGGCCTCGATGATCTTGTAGGCCGCCTCGCGGATCTCCTGGTGGATATTTTTGGCCATCTCAGGCTTGAAACCGGGGAACTTTTCCAGCGGAATGCCGGCCACGTTGGCGGCGGAAAGGACCGGGAACGAGGAGTCGCCGTGCTCGCCCAGGATGAGGGCGTGGACGTGTTGCTGGGAGACGCCGAGTTGGTGCGCCAGGGTGACCCGGAGCCGGGCAGTGTCGAGGGTCGTGCCGGTGCCGAAGACGCGTGACTTGGGCAGACCTGACGCCTTGAGGGCTACATGAGTCAGGGTGTCGACCGGGTTGGCGACCACGATGATGAAGACGGGTTTGCCTTGCTTCATGACACCCTCTACGACGCTCTGCATGATGCGGGCGTTGGTGGCAATGAGCTCACGGCGGGATTGGCCGGGCTTCTGTGGAACGCCGCTTGTGATGACGACGATGTCATCTTCTTTGATGTCTGCGTAGTCCCCTACTCTGACGTTAACGCCGTCGGTGTAGGCGGTAGCGTGGCTGAGGTCGAGGGCCTGGCCTTTGACCAGTTCTTCGGCGATATCGATGAGGACGATGTCGTTGGCGATCTCTTTGAGGGCGATGGCGCTGGCCGCGGCGGCGCCAACCATGCCGCCGGCTCCGACGATAAAGACTGATGGTTTGTTCAAGGTTGGTGGTCCTGGTTTACTGATTGATTGTAACGGATTTTTCGATGCCCCTGGGGCAAGGGTGTTTTGTAAAAAGATGTTGTAATAATCTTTTGTACTTGCGAGGCTACAGCCAGGGAGCCGGGCGCGGGTGGGGACACCGACAGTGTCGGTGGGAATGTTGACACGTTTGATGCAGGATTGCACAGTCGAGCGTGTGTAATGTTATGCAATCAATCTAGTGAAGGCCCGTTGCCCCAGGGGCAGCAGATGATACAAAAAAAGACCCTGCAGCAGGGTCTTTTTCGAGGGAGCTAACTTACTGCAGCTCGACGGTGGCGCCGGCGGCTTCGAGCTTGGACTTGGCGTCCTCAGCGTCGGCCTTGGCGACATTTTCCTTGACGGGCTTGGGAGCGGCGTCAACGAGAGCCTTGGACTCGGCCAGGCCGAGACCGGTGATCTCACGAACGGCCTTGATGACGTTGATCTTCTGGTCACCAGCGGCGGCGAGGACGACGGTAAAGGCCGACTTCTCCTCAGCGGCGGCGCCCTCTTCGCCACCAGCTGCGGGGGCGGCGGCGACGGCAACGGCCGGAGCAGCGGCGGACACACCGTAGTGCTTCTCCAGAACCTTAACCAGCTCGCTCAGCTCAAGTACGCTCAGCTTGTCGATCTCGCCGACCAGCTTCTCGAACTTAGCAGGAACTTCAAATTTCTCTTCAGTGGTCTTCTCTTCGGTGGCTTCTGCCATGTCAGATTTCTCCTTACGCTTCCTTAGCTTCGCTAAGAGCGTTCAATACGTTAATAATGCTTCGGACATTGCCAGACATGACTCCGACGAAACCGGTCAGCGGGGCGGCAATCGTGCCAACCACCTGAGCAATGAGTTGCTCGCGGGTGGGCAGATTTGCCAATGCCTTCACTTGGCTGGCGTCGAGGACCTGACCGTCAGCGGTGATCGCACCTACGATCTCCAGGGCGTCGTGCTTCTTGGCGTATTGGAAGATAACGCGGGCAGGAGCCACTTCGTCATCAAAACCCATTGCCAGAGCCATCGGGCCGGTGAATTTCGCGGGGTCAATCTCCTTCAGTGCGGGGTTGTTCTTGGTAGCGATGCGCAGCAGCGTGTTCTTCGTCACCCGGTAGGTGATGTTCTGTTCACGCAGAATGCTGCGAAGCTCCTCGACCTCGCCGACGGTGAGACCTCGATAGTCGGTCATGACGGCCAATTTGATGCGGCCGAGCTCGTCAGTCAGCTTATCGACTGCCTGCTCTTTGGCTTCACGGGTAATGGCCATTCAAAACCCTTTCATTAAAAAATCTCTCGGTGCGCACCTGAGAGACAGCAAAACGTTTCCGTGATCGTGTGATGTCGGGAATCGCCTCGGTAGCGGATTAAGCCTTCCGGCAGCTACTGTCTTTGGTGAACTTGATGATAATAGC
>JAQZBT010000089.1 GCA_029237755.1 Candidatus Saccharimonadota bacterium | reverse complement strand
CTGCGCGCCGCCGGCGCCGTCCTTGTCGGCAAGGCCAACCTCGACGCCTTTGCTCACGGCACTTCCACCGAAAACTCCGACTTCGGCCCCACCAAGAACGCTCACGACCCGTCCCGCGTACCCGGTGGCAGCTCGGGCGGCTCAGCCACGGCCGTCGCTCTCGGCCAGGTCACCTTCGCCATCGGCACCGACACCGGCGGCTCCATCCGCCAGCCCGCCTCACTCTCGGGCGTCGTCGGCATGAAGCCCACCTACGGCCTGGTCCCGCGCACCGGCATCGTCGCCATGGCCAGCTCCACCGACACCCAGGGCCCGCTCGCTCGCAGCGTCGAAGACGCCAGTATCATCATGGAAGTCATGGCCGGTAGTGACCCCTCCGACGCCACCACCATCGAGCGTGACGAAGACTCCTACCACGTGCGCCACTCCCGCCTCAAGGGCCTTAAGATCGGACTCATTAAAGAGTACCTGGGTGAAGGCCTCCACGAAGGCAGCAAAAAGGCGCTGCTCAACGTCGTCGAACAGCTCAAGGCCCATGGCGCCGAAATCGAAGAAGTCTCTGTCCCGGCAACCAAGCTAGCTCTGGCTGCTTACTACATCATCGTGCCCGCCGAAGTCTCCAGTAACCTCGCCCGCTACGACGGCGTCAAATACGGCCACAGCTCGGACAAAGCCACCAACCTCGAAGAGACCTACCGCCTCTCGCGCGAAGAGGGCTTCGGCCCCGAGGCCAAGCGCCGCATCATCATCGGCACCTATGTGCTATCCTCCGGCTACTACGACGCCTACTACAAGCGCGCCCAGAAGGTCCGCACCAAGCTCGTCGACCAGTTCAATAGGGCGTTCGAGAAGTACGACCTGCTGCTCGGCCCAACCGCGCCCAGCCCCGCCTTCCCGATTGGCTCCAAGAGCCAAGACCCCATCGCCCTCTATCTCGAAGACGTCATGACCGTGGCCGTCAACCTCACCGGCGTCCCGGCCATCTCCATTCCAATGGCCAAAGTTGAAGGCCTACCAGTCGGTATCCAACTAATCGCTCCCCAACGCGGCGAACGCCTGCTCTTCCAGGCCTCCAGCGCCGTAGAAAGTGTGATCGGCGAATGGGCGAAGCGATAACTCCGGTCTTTCTCATCGGCCTGCTGGCAGCGGGCCTGATTCTGTATGCCCTGGTAGCCTCCAGTGGCGGTAAGCGCAAAAAAGGCCGCCGAGGGCACCGCGCCAACTTCGCCGGTCCCCACCGCGGCTTCATCGATCCCGTCGAAATCCAGCCCAAATGGGACCTCATCATGGCCACCTCTGCCACCGGCGCCTCCGGACTCAAGTCTGCCCTCAACGACGCCGACAAGCTCTTCGACCAGGTGATGCGCCAACTCGGCTTTCCAGGCGACAACTTCGGTGAGCGCCTCAAGTCCGGCCGCCAGCGTTTCTCGACCTACGGCGTCTACGACGGCATCTGGAAAGCTCACAAGCTCCGCAACTCGATGGCTCATGACATGGGCTTCGATCTGGTGGTTAGCCAGGTTAAGGAAGCGCTAAGCAACTTCGAGCGTGGGCTCAGGGACCTGAAGGCACTATGAAGGATTTAACTGAAGTTCTCGACATCTTGAAGCGCGCCCAGCTGCTCACCATCTCTTCGCTCGCCGCCGATGGCAGCCCGCAGTCCGCGTTAGTCGGCTTTGCGGAGACTCCGGAAGCCGGGATTATCTTTTACACTCCCGACTCTTCCCGCAAATACTCAAACCTCAAGCGCGACCCCCGCACGTCCGTGGTCATCGGCGGAGACAGCATGGTGACACTCCAATATGAAGGGACAGCGTCCGAACTCTCAGGCGCCGAGCTCGATCGCTCCAAGGAGGTCTACTTTGCCAAGCTTCCTTTCGCCCGCGGTTACGCCAATCTGCCGGGAAGCACCTTCTTCAAGATCACCCCGACGTGGCTCCGGCTCACCGACCTCAACCAGCGCCCGGCGCGCACCCAGGAGTACGAAGTATGAAGAAGCCCATCAAACACGCGGCCGCCGGCGTCTTCATCTTCACCGACTCGGCTCCCGTCAAAACTCTGCTCATACATCACAAGAAGTTCGATAAGTGGATGTACCCGGGCGGTCATCAGGAAGGTGACGAGAATCCGCTCGAGACCGCCATCCGCGAGGCCGAAGAAGAGACCGGTCTGGATGTCTCGCCCTACATTGGCCAGGTTGGTCCACTCACCGCGGATGCTTCCTTCATCCCTATCCCGCGCTACCTGCTCGAGGAACGCATTCCCAAGCACCACGATGAACCCGAGCACTTCCACATCGACTCGATCTACACCGTCCGCATCCCCGAGTCACTCCTCCAGCACAAACAGCGCGAAGGCCGCCCGCTGGGTTGGTACGATATCACCCAGCTCGACGGCCTCCCGATGCTCGAAAATGTCCGTACACTGTTAAAGCAAGAGATGTCACAGCTATGAACCCCGAAATCCGCTCCAAATACGAAACCGTCATCGGCATCGAGTGCCACGTCCAGCTGGCCACCAAGTCCAAGCTCTTTTGCGGCTGCAACAACGACGCCCGCGAGGCCGAACCCAACACCCTGGTCTGCCCGGTCTGCTTTGGCCTGCCCGGCGCGCTACCCGTACTCAACAAGCGCGCCGTCGAACTCGCACTCCGACTTGGATCCGCCCTCAACGCCGAGTACCCTGCCAAGCTCCACACCAAGTTCGACCGCAAAAACTACTTCTACCCCGACCTGCCCTCCGGTTACCAAATCTCGCAGTTTGACGAGCCCATCGTCCCCAATGGTCATGTAGAGTTCCCGGTCGACGGCGAGACCAAGCGCGTCGGCATCACCCGCGCCCACCTCGAAGCCGACGCCGGTAAGCTCACTCATCCCGACGGCAAGGACTACTCGCTCGTCGATCTCAACCGCTCGGGCACACCGCTCGTCGAGGTCGTCTCCGAGCCTGACATGCGCACCCCGGCCGAGGCGAAGGGCTATGCCCAGGAGCTCTACAATATTGTCCGCTACGCCGGTGTCTCCGACGCGAACCTCTACTACGGCAACATGCGCTTCGACGTCAACGTCTCCGTCCGCCTGCGCGGCGCCAAGGAATTCGGCACCCGCACCGAGACCAAGAACCTCAACTCATTCCGCGCCATCGAGCGCGTCGTCGAGTACGAGACCCGCCGCCAGATCGTGCTAATCGAGCACGGCGATAAGGTCAAACAAGAGACCCGCGGCTGGAACGACGCCAAGCAACAGACATATGGCATGCGCTCCAAGGAAGACGCCGACGAGTACCGTTACTTCCCCGAGCCCGACCTGCCGCCTCTGGTCATCACCAAGAAAATGGTCGAAGAAGTCAGTCATTTTGAGTACCTGCCCCAAGACCTGCGCAAGCTGCTCTCCAAGGCCGGCATCTCCGCGAAGGATTCAGAAGTGCTAATCAATGAGCCGGATCTCACCCGCCGTTGGTACGAGGCCTACCACCTCGACCCCCAGCACAGTCGTTTCGTCTTCAACTGGCTGACCGGGCCCGAAATCAAGCTGCGCGAGTCACAAAGCCAGGACTCCCGCTTCGATGGCAAGATCCTCAACCAGGTCGCGGCCATGGTTGCAGCCGGCGAGCTCTCCAACACCAATGCGCGCGAGCTCCTGACGATTCTGCGCGTCGAACCCGGCGACCCCGCCGCCCTCGCCAAGTCCCAGGGCCTGATCCAGGTCTCCGACACCGGCGAACTCGGTAAGGTCGTTGATGAAGTCATCGCCGCCAACCCCCAAGCCGCCGCCGACTACA
The DNA here is from genome assembly GCA_029237755.1 of Candidatus Saccharimonadota bacterium. Lineage (GTDB taxonomy): Bacteria > Patescibacteriota > Saccharimonadia > UBA4664 > UBA4664 > JAQZBT01. Next base: position 58 of record JAQZBT010000089.1, on the reverse strand, counting down.
AGGCGGGCAACCAACGCGCCTTCGGAGCCCTCGTCGGCGCCACCATGAAGGCGACTCA
>JAQZBT010000088.1 GCA_029237755.1 Candidatus Saccharimonadota bacterium | reverse complement strand
GGCCGCAACCCGCTCTCCAAGTCTTCCGTCCTCGGAGGCCTGATGCAGGTCATCGGTATAGCCGGCGGGATAATGCTGCTGACTGCCGGCGCAATCTACATGGTGATATCGAGGTAAATGTGGAAATAATCATATTAGTAGGACTCATTGTGATGCTGGCGGTAGTCGTCATCGTTCAGAGCCTCCAACTGAAAAAGGCCAAAGTCGCGCAAGCGCAGATGCAGGCCCAGCCCAAGCCGATCAAGATCAACGAGCCGACCGCCGCCGAACTCGAAGCCAAGCTCAAGACCGCCTACGAAGGCAAGATCAACGAGGCTACCCAGACCTTCGGCCATGACCTCGAAGACACCTCCAAGCGCCTCTCCGAGCAGGTCTCGCGCCTCACCACGACGGTCATTGAAGAAGAGCTCGAAGCCTACCAGAAGACCCTCGAAGAGGTCCGCAAAGTCGCCACCCAGGCCATGGAGCAGATCCACGAAGCAGTCGAGCACCAGCGCGTCGAGCTGCGGCAGGGGATGGAAGCCGAGCTGGCGTCCGAGAAGAAGCTGCTGGCCGACAAGTTTGACGCCAAGATGGGCGACGTGGTCGCCAGCTACATTTCAGAGTCCCTCGGTTCGGGTGTCGACCTGGGCGCACAGATGCAGTTCATTCTCCAGTCCCTCGAGGCCCACAAGGCAGACATTCGAAAGGATCTGATTGGTGAAGCCTGAGTCCGCCGCTGCCAAGTACGTCCTGCCCCCGGCGGTCTACAGTCCACAGCTCCTCGAAGCTGTCGTCTACGACCTCGAGGTCTACCTGGACTGGTACCGCCAGTCCAAGGTCAAAAAGCAGGTTGGTGCCACTCCTGACCCCGAGCCAACCCACTCGGCCGAAACAGTCGTGGTCATCGAAGCCTGGCTGGCCGGCAAGCCGCCCACTCTGGAGTCGCTCGAAGAACTCATCGAGACACTCAAAAACCTTGAACTCCCGCAGATCCATGTCATGCTCGCCGCTCTGCCCAACCGCGCCCAGCGCGAACTCCTGGTCAACTGGTTCCGCAACAACACCACGCCCCAGCTCCTGGTCTCCTTCGTCGCTGACCGCAACCTGGGCGGCGGGGTAGTCGTGCGTACTCCCAACCATGTCTACGACTACACCTGGAAGCAGCAGTTGGTGGCGGGTCGCGATAAGTTAGCGGGGATTATAAAGAGTGTTTGATAATCCCAAGTTCGCCAAGCTCGTCGCAGACGGTCGCCCCACCGGCGAAGTCATTGCCGTCGACCGCTTCCTCGTCACCGTGCGCGGACTCGGCGACGTCGCCGTCAACGCGTTGATCTACTTCGACAACGGCCACCAGGGCATGGTCCGTGAAGTCCGCGCCGACACCGTCATGGTCATGAACATCACCGCGGAAGAGATCGACATCGGCACTCTCGCCGTCATCGAAGCCGAAGAGCTCGTCACCGGAGTAGGGGACGGCGTCATTGGCCGTGTCATCTCGGTCACCGGCCAACCCCTCGACGGCAAGGGCCCAGTTACATTCTCGCGCTTCGACCCGGTATTCAAGGTAGCCCCCGGCATCATCGCCCGCAAACAGCTCGACGAACCCCTCACCACCGGCGTCGCCATCGCCGACCAGCTCTTCCCGCTCGTCAAAGGCCAGCGTATCGCGGTCCTCGGTGACAACAAGGTCGGTAAGTCCGCCTTCACCATGCAGATGACTCTGGCCCAGCAAGGGACGGGGCGCATCGTCATCCACGTCCTCATCTCCAAACGTAAAGCCGACGTCGACGCCCTCATCGGCAAGCTCCAGGCCACCAAGGCCATCGACTACTGCGTCGTCATCGTCGCCTCCGTCTTCGACTCGCTCACCCAGTCTTACCTCGCGCCCTATATTGGCGCCACCGTCGCGGAGTATCTCTGGAACGACGGCAAGGACTGCATCATCGTCTACGACGACCTCTCCAACCACGCCAAAGTCTACCGTGAACTTTCGCTCTTGCTAAAAGTCTCTCCCGGTCGCGCCTCCTTCCCTGGTGACATGTTCTACGCCCACTCGTCGCTGCTCGAGCGCGCCGGCCGGCTCAATAAAAACGGCGCCACGCTGGCAGCTATCCCCGTGGTGCTTACCCCCAACAACGACATCACGGCGCCCCTGCCGACCGCCATCATGTCCATCACCGACGGCCAGCTCATCTTCGACTCAGAAGCCTTCCGCGCCGGCATCCGCCCGGCCGTCTCCGTCGGTCTCTCGGTCTCCCGTGTCGGTGGTGTCGGGCAAAACAAGCGCCAGAAGAAGATCACCGCCGGGCTCTTCAAGAAGCTGGCCGCTTACCGTCAGGCCGCCGAGTTCTCACACTTCGGCTCCGAACTGGCCCTCGAATCCAAAGCCGACCTCGAACTCGGTAAGAAAATCTACGAGGCACTCAAACAGGCGCCGGACGTTGTCTACAGCGCCAACGAGCAGGACCTCATCATGGGCGTAGTTATGAAGACCGAGGGCAAGATTTCAATCAACATCGACAGCCTCAAGCGCAAAGCCAAGGAAGTCGCACCATCCATGACCGCCGAATCCGACTGGGACGGCGCCATCGCCAAGCTCCTCACCGAAGTAACCGTCCAGGCTCCCGCCGCGCCGACGACCGTCGGTACCACCCCTGCGACCGGCGCCGCCGGTGCTCCCGCTGCAGCTGCCGCGCCTGCCGGCGGCACCGGCTCCACCCCGCCGCCCGCAGCTACCCCCACTGCCCCGGCCGAAGCCAAGAAAGAGGAGGCCAAGAAGTAGATGTCATCACAATCGCTCTCCATCGCCAAAGAGGCCGGCCAGGTCGGAACCGTCACCGAGCTCACCGGCATCTTCGAGTCCATCGCCTCAATGCGCATCGGTAAGATCAAAGACCGCGTGCAGCGCAGTGAGGCCTTCTTCGCCGAACTCTGGAAGATCTATACCCAGTTGCGCGTCGACCCCGACGAGCGGCTGACCGGTAAGAACGGACCCAAGCGCGACAAAGACAACGTCTACCTGGTCCTGACGTCCGAAGGAGGTCTGTCCGGTGACATCGACTCCCGCATCGTTAAGACCGTGCTGGAGAACTTCCATCCCGAAAACACGGACCTCATCGTCATCGGCGCCCACGGCGCGACCCAGTTTGTGCAGAACCACGCCAAGATTAAGCGTTACTTCCGCCTGCCCGACGTCGACCAGGCCATCGACGTGTCGCCGATCGTCGACGAACTGTTGGGCTACAAGCAGCCGACCGTCTGGTATCAGAAGTACGTCTCGCTATCGGTCCAGGAAGTCGGCCGCATTGACCTCTTGGGACGCGTGCGTGCGCTCGGTACCGGCGCCGACAGCAAAGAGGCCGGCGAGATCATCTCTCCCCGCGAGTACCTCTTTGAGCCCAGCGTCGACGACGTCGTGCGCTACCTCGAGTCGGTCATGATGGAAATCGCCTTGTCGCAGGTCATCTTGGAATCTCGCCTGGCCCAGTACGCCTCCCGGTTCACCGCTATGTCCAGCGCCAAGAAGCGCGCCCGTGACCTCCAGGTCAGCCTGGTCATGGCCTACAACCGTGCCCGCCGTGGCGAGGCCGACGACCGCATCAAAGAGATCGTCAACTCCATGAACGCATTGAGCATGAGTTAAGATAACGGTAAGCACTATGGCCACAGAAACTCCTACACCACCAGCCCCCACAGCTACCCCCGCGGCCCCACCGGCCGAGGCCAAGGCTGCCCCGGCGCCTGAGGCCAAAGTCGAACCCAAGCCCGCCGAGAAGCCCGCCGAGAAGCCCGAAGCGGCCAAGCCCGAAGCGGCCAAGCCGCCAGCTCCCGTCACCGGCCACATTATCTCTATCCG
>JAQZBT010000087.1 GCA_029237755.1 Candidatus Saccharimonadota bacterium | reverse complement strand
GTCTCCGGAGATTGGGGCGTGCAAACCCGACCCGGCCGCGTACCAGGCTTTGCTGGCCGAGCTGAAACTGCATCCGGAAGAGGTGCTCCTGGTCGATGACATGCCGGAAAATTGCGCTGCCGCGCGGAGATTTGGCATCAAGGCAGTCCAGGCGTTTGACCCGAATACGACCATGAAGCACGTTCTGGTCGAATTGGTGGGGGCTCAAGACACGAAAAGACCCGCCAGTAGCGGGCCTTCCCGGGTGCTCTAAGCACTCATCTAGCTGCGGTTGGAAGAGGTGTCGTCGCGAGTCTCGCTGCGAGCCTCGCCGCCCTTGCGTCCGGCCTCTTTAACTTCGGACTTGGGTCGGTTGGCAAAGTTCCCGGGGTTGTTCTCCTTGCCCTGCTTCTGGCCAATCTCAGAGTAGAATTCCGGTCCCCTCTCCTTGGCTACCTTGTCGCCTCCGAGCTTACCGGCCTCAGCCGTGGTCATTGAGTCGTCCCTCTTGTGGTCTTTGCTGGTTGCCATAAGATTCCTCCGTTTCTTAATGCTCCAACAGCCTACCACTGGCCGCTATCCATGGTTAACCTCAGTTGTCACAAGTCTGGTTTCCATGCCCGCGACAAAACTGAACAATCTGTATAAGCGGTTTCTACCTTATGACGACAGGGTCGGTGCCGTTGCCACCCTGGCCGGGGCCGAACGACATGAAGCCAGGTTGCAGGGCCAACGGGCCGTTACTGGGCTGAACCTTGTCTGCCTGCGCTACAGGCCAAAAATTGCTGAGCTGGCTCTGGTCGACGTCGGTGGCCGAGACGACTTTGAGGTCTGAGGTGGTGGCTGAGGTGGCCGGTACAAGGGTAGCGGCTGCCAAGTTGGCGACCTGGACATTGCCCTTGGCTACCGGCAGGCCGGGCGTAGTTGAGACAACGGTGCGGTTGGCAATGATCATTGCACCAATGCCGGCGCCGGCGGCGATGGCGGCGAGCACCCAGAGCACGATCATGGCGCCGCGCACATAGTTGGGTGATGTTTTGGTGCGCGCGGGTGATGTGCTGCGAGCGGGTGACGCGCTGCGATCAGCCCGCGGCGCGGGCATGGCAGGCCTGGGCATGGTCGGAGCCAAGGCTTCGTGGAAATCGATAGTACGTACCCGCCGGGTCGGCTGGGTACCGCGAGAGCGCATTTGCATAGCTCCTCCTCGTGGATCAAGAATATATTAAGTATTGGTTATGTCGTCGTAAGCGTCTTTGGGTATTTCTCCCAAAGTGCCTGTGCAAGATGCTAAGCGCGAACTGCCGTTTTAGGGGCTTTCGCTGACTTTTGAGCCTCTGCAGCGAAGATTCGCTTGAGGTACGCACCAGTATAACTGCGCGACTCCTTGGCGACAAATTCCGGTGAGCCGGTGGCGATCACCGTGCCGCCACCAGAACCACCTTCGGGTCCCATATCAATGAGCCAGTCTGAACACTTAATCACGTCCAGGTTGTGCTCAATTACAAGAACGGTGTTGCCGGTATCCACCAGAGCGTTGAGTACGCCGAGCAGACGGTTGACGTCTTCAAAGTGCAGACCGGTAGTGGGTTCATCCAGGATGTAGAGCGTGCGTCCAGTGGAGCGGCGGGCCAACTCGGTCGCCAGCTTGATGCGCTGGGCTTCGCCGCCTGAGAAGGTGGTGGCGGATTGGCCGAGGTGGATGTAGCCGAGACCGACATTGTTTAGAGTCTCAAACTTGCGGCGGATGGCGGGAATGTTCTCGAAAAATGTCACGGCCTCCTCGACGGTCATCTCGAGGACGTCAGAGATGTTCTTGCCCTTGTAGTGGATTTCCAGGGCTTCACGGTTGTAACGGTGGCCTTTGCACTCTTCACAGGTCACGTAGACGTCGGGCAGGAAGTGCATCTCGATCTTGATGATGCCATCACCGCGACAGAGCTCACAGCGGCCGCCTTTGACGTTGAACGAGAAACGGCCGGCCTTGTAGCCGCGGATCTTGGCCTCGGGAGTCTGAGCAAAGAGCTCGCGGATGTCGGCAAAGACGCCGGTGTAGGTGGCGGGATTGGAGCGCGGAGTACGGCCGATGGGCGACTGGTCGACGGTGATGACCTTGTCGAGGTTCTTCAGGCCCTGGATCTCGTCGTGACGCCCGGGCAGGTCGCCGGCTCGGTGGTAGACCTGGGCCAGTTTCTTGGCCAGGATGTCGTTTACCAGGCTGGATTTGCCGGAACCGGAGACACCGGTGACGGAGACGAGCATGCCGAGTGGGATTTCGATGTCCACATTTTGGAGGTTGTGCTCGCGGGCGCCGATGACTTTGATCGACTTGCGGTTACCGGCCCGGCGCTTGCGCGGGGTGGCAATCGAGCGGGTACCGGAGAGGTACTGGCCGGTGAGGCTTTCCGGGGTGGCTGCGATGTCATCGGGAGAACCGGCCGCGACGATGTTGCCGCCATGTGCACCCGCCAACGGGCCCACGTCGATGACATAGTCGGCCATCCGGATAGTGTCTTCATCGTGCTCGACTACAATCACGGTATTGCCCAGATCACGCAGGCGGATGAGGGTAGCGATGAGGCGGTCGTTGTCGCGCTGGTGGAGGCCGATCGAGGGCTCGTCGAGGATGTAGAGCACACCCATGAGGCTGGAGCCAATCTGGGTGGCGAGCCGGATGCGCTGGGCCTCGCCGCCGGCCAGCGTGTTGGCAGAGCGGTCGAGGGTGAGATACTCAAGGCCGACGTCTTTGAGGAAGGTGAGGCGGGCGCGGATCTCCTTAAGGATCTGGACTGCGATCTGGGCGCCGCGGTCGTCGAGCTTGAGGTTGTCGAACAGCGTGGTGGCCTCGCCGATGGAGAGACTGGTGAGGTCGACGATCGACTTGCCGTCAACAGTCACCGCCAGGATTTCCGGCTTGAGGCGTTGACCGTGACAGACGGGACACTCACGCTCGGCCATGTATTTCTCAATCTCTTTGCGTACGAAGTCGGAGTCGGTCTCGTGGTAGCGGCGCTCCATGTTGGGAATGACGCCTTCGTAGGTCGTGTGATAGGTGCGGCCGCCGGGTCCGCGCATGGAGATGTCGGTGTCGCCGGCGCCATAAAGAATGACGCGGAGGTCGGACGGCTTCATCTCGGTGACGGGTTGGTCGAGCGGGACGCCCATGGTGCGCGAGACGCCTTCGAGCAGCTTGGCATACCAGTTCATGCGGCTGGTGGTCTTGGCCCAGGGACGGATGGCGCCTTCGGCCAACGTCAATCGGCGGTTGGGAATGACGGCTTCGGGGTCGACTTCGAGGCGGGTGCCGAGACCGGTGCAGTGCGGACAGGCGCCGTGCGGCGAGTTGAATGAGAAGTTGCGCGGAGCGATGTCAGGGAGTGAGACCTCGCGGTGGACGGCGCAGGCGTAGTGCTCGGAGAAGATCTGTTCCACCGACGAGTCGGCCTGCAGCACTTTGATGATGCCGTCGGACAGGGCCAGGCCATGCTCGGTGGACTCGGTGAGGCGCTGGCGGATTTCGGGATCAACAGCGACGCGGTCGACCACGGCCTCGATGGTGTGCTTTTTCTGCTTGTCGAGGTCGGGAAAATCGTCGATATCGATAATCGAACCGTCCACGCGCAGCCGGGTGTAGCCGGCCTTCTTGAGTTCGGTGACGACGTTGCGGTGCTCACCCTTCTTGTCGTCGATGACGGGGGCGAGCAGCATGATGCGAGTGCCTTGTGGGAGTTCCAGGATCTGGTCGACGATCTGGCCGGAGGTCTGGCGGGTGACTTCGCGTCCGCAGATGGGACAGTGCGGGATGCCGACGCGGGCGTAGAGCAGGCGGAGGTAGTCGTAGATTTCGGTGACGGTGCCGACGGTGGAGCGGGGG
>JAQZBT010000013.1 GCA_029237755.1 Candidatus Saccharimonadota bacterium | reverse complement strand
CGCTCGCCGATAGTGTCGTACTTCACGATGTCACGGATGATGGCGCTCTCATATTTGTCCTCGGCGTAGACGCTGAGGCCGGCAGCCAGGGCGAGGAGGCGCGGGCTCTGGTAGGCGCTGCGGATGTGGTAAGACTTGGCGCCGTCGACTACGAGGACAGGGCGCGAGCGGTAGACATTGATGTTGAACTGGCCGCCTTTGATGGTGGTGCCGGCGGAGGGTTCGACGAGATCGTTAGCGCCCAGTTTGACGCCTGACTTACGCAAAACTTCACCGACGGTGGTGGCGTCGGAGGAGAAGGCCTTCTTCTGTCCGTCGACATACAGAGAGACCATACGCTGAGAGTCAGCGCTGGCTACAGGCGACACAGGGCCGGCTATTAATCCGATACTTACGATGGTGATGAGGACCCCGATAGCCAGGAGGTTGCGGGAGCGGGACCCATTGAGTTGGCGCAAAATAAAGTCTCTCTTTAGTGTGCTTCGTTAACGACAACAAAGCCCTGAGAAAGGGACTTTTTATTTCTTGCTTTTGCATTTTGCGAACAAGCTTATGGTACCTTTTACAACACGCACAGTCAACCTGTGCATATCTGGCAAAAGTGCTTACTTTACGACGGTACCGATGCTTTCGCCCTCAATGACGCGGCGAATGTTGCCGTGGGTCAGGAGGTCGAAGATGACGATGGGAAGATGGTTGTCCATGGCGAGGCCCATGGCAGCGTTGTCCATGACTTGAATGTCGGGGTCGGTCAGGGCTTTGTCGAAGGTAATTTCGGTGTGCTTTTTGGCGTCGGTGTGCTTGTTGGGATCCTTGTCGTAGACGCCGTCGACCTTGGTGGCTTTGAGCACCATGTCGCACTCGAGCTCAAGGGCGGTGGTAACGGCGGCAGTGTCAGTGGTGACGTAAGGGTTGCCGGTACCGCCTGCAACCACGACTACCCTCCCCTTCTCCAGGTGGCGGATGCCGCGGCGGCGGATATAGGGTTCGGCGACCTGGTCGACGCGCAGGCGGGTGGTGAGCCGGGCGGGAACGCCGTTGTGCTCGAGGATGTCGACTAGAGCGACGCCGTTGATAAGGGTGGCCAGCATGCCCATGTAGTCGCCGGAAGCCCGTTCAATGCCGGACTTGGAGACGCTAGCACCACGCATGATGTTGCCACCGCCAACAATAATAGCGAGTTGAGCGCCGGTAGCTTTGATAGTTTCGGCTAATTCTTTGGCGAGACGATCGACAAAATTCGGATCGACGCCGTATTCACGGTCACCGGCGAACTGTTCGCCGGACAATTTCAGTAGGACTCGGGGGGATTTGTCTGTACGCATTGGTAAGTATGATAGCGGTAAGTGGGGCGTAGTCAAAGTCCCGCGTCCCTGGGCCGCCGCTGCGGCAGCCCAGGGACGAGAATGTCAGCGCGGGAGACGGTCCTTGATGAACGTGAGCGTCTGGTCGGCAGTGAGCGCGACGTCGTCCCACGTGGCGGCGAACTGCTCCTTGACCGGGTCTACGGTCAGCGAATATCGGACCAGCACGCCACTGGAATCGACTTCCTCGACGTACATCACCGTGTTGGACGGCAACATGGCCAAGATGAAGTGGCCGAGCGGAGCGCCCGAGTAGTCGTCACAGTCCCGGATGAGCCGTATCTGCACCCCGGCATCCACAGCCTCCAGCAGCAGACCAAGCTGCTCCGAACGATCATCTCGACCGCGGACTGGAAGATCCAGAGCGGACTCCCGTAACAGGACCTGGTAGAGCCGGATGCGGGCATCGGACAAGACGTGCTCGCGCAGACTGAGCCGATGGGCGACCATCTGGTCGATCCACTCCGGCGAGCGGTCGGTGCGGGCCAGCAAGGCGCGGGCCGTGGCCTCGGTCTGCAGACAAGTCGGCAGCCGTGACGGGCAGTTGAACTGGAAGCCATTTTCGGTGGCTTGGGGCAAGATTTCGACCCAGCGATCATAGGCGTCGCCAAGAATCCTGGGTGGTCGTACGAGAGTCATCGTTGCCACGGTGCTCCCTTCCTGGTGTCGGTCATGCTAGCAAATTTTGCTCGCACCCAGTATACGCTACCGGCGCGGACTAGTGGTCCTTGCGGCGCTGGAGCAGATAGATGGCGACGCCGAGCAGCGCCAGGCCGAGGGCGGCCGAGATGAGGTACTTGGGCAGGGCGAAGAGGACGTCGCGCATCTGGTAGAGGACTTCGATGATGAGCGTGCCAGCGCCCCACCAGGAGATGAGCTTGTTGCCGACCGACGCGCCGTAGAGGACCAGGCCGATGGCTATAAGGATCAGCTCGAGACCGTACCAGGCGCCGTTGGTGTCACCGAGGGCTTGCCCGGCGATCGGGAAGGTGAGGATAAAGAGCGTGAAGCCGGTGAAGAGGTCATATATATCCCGCGCTCCGTTGCGGCGGCGGTAGGTCAGGTAGCCGAAGAAGGCCGTCCAGGGCAGTGAGTAGGCCTGGGTCTGCTCGACGTCGTAGTGACCAAGCAGCCAGCTAAACGCGACCATCAGGATACCCATACCGACCTCTGCTACCACCGGCTGTTGCTGGCGGTTGGCCTCCTTCCAGAGCAAGGCGCCGCCCAGGGCCAACGAGGCGATTGGTGTCAGCGAATCGGACGTCGAGGCGAAGAAGGCGCCGAAGAGCGTGGCGGCGATGGCGGACCACCGCAACGCCTGACCGCGGACTGAGTCGGTCATGACATGGCCGGCCGCGTAGCTGGCGCCACCGATGAGAATGACGATGAGGGCGTAGGCCTCGGACGGCCAGTTGGTCAGCGGAACGATCTGCAAAGCGGCAAGATACTTTACGGCGCTGGAGATGTAGACGTACACGGGCTGTTGTTCGTAGTAGCTGACCCAGAACAGCGCACCCGAGACGATAGCGCCCACCACCAGCAGTGTGCCGTGGCCTTGCAGCCCGGCGGTCATCAACGCGGCAAAGAGTGCCAGCAGGTAGCCGGAAGCACCGACGGCGTCGGCCGATTCCGGCCAACCCTTCATGAGCATGCGCCAGCGCAGGAAGGCGGGCGTGACGAAGAGGTAGGCGAGAGCGACCCAGCCCCAATCAACGCCGGTATCGGGCACTACCCGCAGGGCCACTACCGGGATCGCGAGTGCTGACAGGATGCCGATAAGCGCAAGGCCGGACTGGCGCAACCGCCAGGCAAAAATGCCGTTGATGAGGCCTGCGACGACCAGGCAGCCGAGCAGAGCCCATCTGTCGTCGAGGACAAAGAAGATAGCGAAGAGTGGCAGTAGTCCGGCGACCGCGCCCATGATGAGCTGCCAACGCTGGCTGATGCGGGTGCTGGAGAGGGCGCCACCGCCCAGGTAGAGGCCGGCGGTGCCGACGAAGATGGCGGCGACAGCCTCAGGCTGCACGAAGTCCCACAGGCCGATCGCCAGTGAGAGCGGAAGCGCGAGGAGGCCGAGGAGCCAGTAGAGCTCGCCGGTCGGGTTGTCGTGGTTGCGGGCGGCGAGGTAGGCGTAGAAGAGGCCGCTGATGGCGATCGTGACGCCGAGTTGGGGTGCGCCGTTTTCAACTGCCAGGTAGGCAGAGAATAGGAGCGAGATAGGAATGAAGAGATTGGCGCTGATGGCCAATGACTGCGAGGCGTCCTTCCACCAACCGGTCCAACGCGAGAGAGCGAGAAGCAGGAGTGCGACCAGGCCCATGACCCAGCCGAACCAATAGACCGGGACTTCGAAGAGCGAGATGCTCGACTCAAAGAGCGAGAGCGAGGTAAAGGCCATGAGGTAGGCGATGTAGGTCTGGCGGGTGATGTAGAGGGTGCCGATATAGGCGACGAGGGTGACGAGCGAAGTGATGAACCAGGTCGCTTCGCCGTGATCGTGGGCGCCGGTGAAGTTGTAGGCCGCGAGGCCAACGAGTGGCAATAGGATCAGGCCGATGCCGGTGAAGGTGGTGCCGGCCGGGCGGAGCTTGGGGAACTGCAAGTACAGGGCCAGTCCGACCCCGTAGAAGAGGGCCGCGAAGATGCCGAGGAAGATGGTCTTGAAGACGCCGGTCAGGCTATGGAGGTTGTAGCCGACGAAGATACCGGCCGAGACGACAACCAGAAAAGCGCCCAGGAAGAGCAGGAGGTTGATGTTGTCCATACTGTGGAGCGGCGTTGTGACGGTGCCGGCCCAGTCGATGGGTTTGGGGGCTGCTGGAGCGTGGTGCTCGTGGGCGACGGCATGCTTGTGCGTCGGGGTTGCGGATCCTGGTTCGTAGCGCTCGACGGCTGAGTCGTTGTCATGAACCAGGTCAGGCGAACGGCCCTCGAGCGAGTCGGCGACCGCCAGGAGTTCCTTTTTGACCTCGCCGTCGTACTTGGTGGCGCGCAGCCTGAGCTCTTTGGCGGCCTTGGAGTCGTTTAGGGCCTGGTCCGCCAACTCTACGGCGGCGGGATTGGGCGCGGGGTGGTGGACTTGACCGAGCAGCCATCTAACAGTGGTGATCAGACCGACGATATAGAAGACCGGCGTCGAGAGAGCCAGGAGTACGAGTAACTCCATTGGTAGTTCCGCTTATGCTTAGAAGCATACGGTGCGGACGGTGTGCGGGCAAGCTATGGGCTGCCCCTGGGGCAGAGGGGGTGCGTGGAATTTATGGTGTAATAATTGCCCACCTCGACTGCGCGATTGTCGAGCCTATGTGTCAACAGTAATGGTGGTTTGGCAGCGGCAACGCCCGCTAATACCGGTTCGAATATAGGGCAGCACCGGCACGAAATACAGCTATGCCATAATCTTTTGAAACGGCTCTGCCCCAGGGGCTAGTCCTTATTCAACCGCTTTTCGAACGCGGTGATGGTCTGCTTCAACCCGTCCTCCAGCGAGACTTCCGGCTCCCAGCCGAGCTCGGTGCGGGCGCGGGTGGTGTCGGCGAGAAGCTGGGGCGGGTCACCGGCGCGCTCGCCGAGGTCTTCGATGCCGGAGTCTTTACCGGTGAGCTTGAAGATCAACTCGACCACGTCACGGACCTTGTGGCCCGAACCGGAGCCGAGGTTGTAGATATTGAAGCCGTCGCGCTCGAGGCCCATGACGTGGGCGCGGGCGATGTCGTCGACGAAGAAGAAGTCGCGGGTCTGCTCGCCGTTCCAGAAGAGCGGTACGGGCTTGCCCGTCAATGATGCGTTGATGAAGTTGGGGATGGCGTGGGTCTCGGGGTGGTGGTTTTCGGTGGGACCGTAGGGGTTGAAGTAGCGGAAGGCGGTGACGTGGAAGCCGTAGGCGGCGTGGTAGGACTGGAGCAATGCCTCGAAGGCGAGCTTGGTGCCGCCGTAGGGGTTGATGGGCATCTTGGGGTCGTCTTCCTCGATCGGTACCTTCGTGGGGGTGCCGTAGACGGCGGCGGTCGATGAGTGCACCAGGCGCTTCACGCGTTCCTTGCGCATAGCTTCGAGCAGGTTGGTGCCGCCGACGAGGTTGATGTCGATGGCTTTTTGCGGGTTCTCGACCGATTCGGGGACCAGGGCCTGGGCGGCGAGGTGGACGACAGCGTCGCAGCCGACGACGGCGTGGCGGATAGCGTCGGCGTCGCGGAGGTCGCCCTCGATGAGCTCGGCGCCCTCGGGTACGTTCTCGGGGCTGCCGATAGAGAGGTCGTCGAAGACTGCGACGGTATGGCCCGCCTCCAGCAGTTTGGCAGCGACGCGGCTACCGACGAAACCGGCGGCGCCGGTGACAAGCAGGTTCATGATAGGTGGATCTCCAGTTTAAGCAGCTCTTGCTCGAGCTGACGGGGGTTCTCATACACGATACTACGAATGCCATACCGAGTGGCAGCTTCGGTGTTGCCCGCCCAATCATCGATGAAGAGCATTTCCGGCAGCGCTACATCAAGCCGCTCCGCGATTTCGGCGAAGATTTCGCGGTCGGGCTTCATGTACTGAGACTCGGACGAGGCCAAGACAGCGTCGAAGAGATCGGTGGCGTCGTGCTCTGCGAGCAGGCGGTCGATCGAAGAACGCTGGGCGTTGGTCAGCATGCCGGTCTTGTATTGAGGGCGCAGGCGGCGCACGAGGGCGGTAAGTTCCGGGTCAAACTGCTTCACCGGACTGAGGTAGAAGACGCCCGAGCAGTCAAAGACGATGGCTTTGGTCATAAAGCGAATTATATAGGTTTGGAAGATTGAGCAAAGGAACCGGAACCGGCAAGGTGGTAATTTGCTTGCAGAACCTAAAGGAGGGTTGTGATGGCACGTTTTGATGACGAAATGATCAAAGATAAATTTGGCGGCTTTCACTTCGGGAGCGCATTCTTCGGCTGGCTGGTGACCGCGGGCGTAACGGTGCTGCTGGGTAGCCTGGTGGCAGCGGTGGGCGAAGCGGGCCCGTTGTCTCTGAACCAGGCGGCGCAAGAGGCGGCTCAAAACCCCCAGACGGCCGGGGTGATCGGTGGGATCGCCTTGATCCTGGTACTGGCGGTGGCCTACTACGCCGGCGGCTATGTAGCCGGGCGGATGTCGCGCTTTGACGGCAGCCGGCAGGGCTTCGGCGTCTGGGTGATGGGAATACTGGCGACCATACTGCTGGCGCTGGCCGGAGCCCTACTCGGCGCCAACTTCAACCTGTTGCAGCAGGTCAGCCTGCCCACTATTGCACTGGACCAAAACACCTTGTCGCTGGGCGGACTACTGGGGCTGCTGATCGCGGCGGGAGCGTCGCTGGTGGCGGCGATGGCGGGTGGCGCGCTGGGTGCGCGATACCACACCAAGGTCGATAACGCTTACATCAAGTTGGAGCAGGATCGGCAGGAAGCCGCGCGGGCACTCAACATGCGCGCGACGCGGGCGCAACCGACGTTTGGCGAGCGCGTCGACTCCGGACGCGACGACACGACGCGACGCTAAGACGCAAACAACCCCGCCGACAACGGGGTCGTAAGCGGGGCGTGGTGAGGCCTAGGCCTCGGGTGGAGACTTGAACTCGTAGCCGTAGAACTCGAGAGCTTCCTTGACGGCGTCGCGGTGCTCGTGGTCGGACCACGGGAGGGCATCAAACTCAGTTTCAGTGAGCGCGACCAGTTCGCCGATAGTGACGATACCCTGGCTCTCGATGAGATCGAAGCCTGCTCTCGTGAGGTGGTAGCCGATACCGGGGAGGTATCCGCTGATCCGTTCCAGGTTGAAGTCCAGGGTGCGGCTGCGTAGGTAGCGGCGCTCCCGAATCTCGACCCAGCGGTCCCCTTCCGGGGGCTCGACGGTTTTGCAAGCGAGATACCATCCGCGTTCGGCGAGAGCATCCTGAATCTTCTTAACGCCCCTGCGACCCATGTGGTCCATCGCCAGAAGGTCGCCCTGGTCCAACTCGAGCAGCTGTTCGAGCCGGAAAATGCCTTCATGGCGCAAGACCTTGTAGACGCTGTAGGTCAGGCCGATTTCCATGACGGAGATGTCAAGGTCTTCGCGGGGCAGGTTGATGTAGAGGAACTCATCCTCGCGCAGCGGATCGGACCGGGCGGCCGCCGTCGCCTGTTCCAGGGCAGCCAGGACCGCGCCGAGATTGCGCGTGGGGCGCCTGGCGAGCAACTTCAGGAGATTGCGACAGGCGAAGCGGATCTCGGCCAGCTTCGGCGCGGTGTTCGGTCCAACGCGTGTGGTCATGCGGTTCCCTTCAAAGGACTGTGTGCGCGGTTGCGTACGAGGGGCTACGATACCATGATTTCCCCTGTTAGTCGACTTCTAACAGCAACAGGAGGCTCAGTTGAGCCTCCTGTTTTTGCGGCGGTCGGTGCAGTTACGGTCGGTGCGGGTTTCCGGCTACAAGGTTGCGCCAGAGGGTGTACTCGGGGGTGCCGGAGTAGATCTGGTTGTAGTCATCGACCAGGTTGTGCGCCGAGGTGTTGTAGTCATAGAGCATGACGTAGCGGGCGCCGGCGTCGATGAAGAGCTTGGTCTGGGCGGCAAACCAGTTGGCGCGCGCCTGACCCGTGGTGTCCCAGGGCTGGCGGGAGGTGCCGTGCTCGGGTACGCCGAAGCCCTTCCAGCCGTTGGCCGCGTTGCGGGCGATGAAGTTCTTCACACCGGTGATTTCGTCAGCGTAGGTCATGTCGTAGGTCGGGCCGGTAGTGTCGTGGACACCGTCGGCGTCGAGGCCGATGAGGTCGCCCTTGAGCCCGTACCAGAGGGAGCGAACGGACTCGGAGGTGTAGTTGGCGAAGAATCCACCGGTCATGGTAGCGGCCACATTCACGGACGGCTTGATGCGCTGCTTGATCTCGTAGAGGCGGTTCTTGGCGTTGATCATGTCGGTAATGCCCTGACCGGTGAGGCCGTCATTGTCGGGCTCGTGCCAAAACTCGATGGTGTCGCCCGGTTGGGTGCGGAGGATGAGGGCCTCGATCTGAGCGTCCAGCGCACCGCTGTTGACGCTCGCGACGCTGGGCTTGTACGAGGCGTGAACCACCGAGACGCCGGACGGGTGGGCCGGACCTGTGGAGATGTCCGAGCCGTTGAAGACGCGCACGGCCGATCCAGTGCCCCACTTGTTGACGACGGTCTGCATGGCAGTAGCTGAGGTGCCGCCGGGGTTAGCGACGCAGGCTCCAAAGTAGGTACCGAGGGTCGTGGGACTCTGAGTTGGCGTTGGGGTAGGAGTAGGAGTGGCAGTGGGGGCAGTAGAGATGGTGGGGGTAGGAGTGGGCGAAGGTGTAGGGGTGGGGACAGGCGCGGGGTCCGCGCCGAATAACTCGAACTTGTCGATGTAGAGGGCACGTTGGCAAACGAGCTTGGAGTTCTTGTTGTTGCCCGTGTTCTTGGAGTAGGGATTGACCAACGAGACGGACAGCAGGTGCGAGCCGGCGGGGACATTGATGTCGGCCGCGAAAGACGACAAGGTGGTCTGGACGACTGCGCCGCTGAGCACAGACGAGCCATCAATCTTGACGTTCAGGATGGGTGCGTCGGAGCACTGGTCGCCCCTGGCCCGGAGCACGAGCCGGTTGGCGGTAGTGGTAGTATCGAGCGCAGCAGTGGCTGACTCGGGGCCGGTCAGCTTGAGAACTGTGCTTTTGGAGGCCGCCGCTTCGGTCTGGACGACACCGGTCGAGCCTTCCGGCAGGACCATGGCCTCGCCTTCAACGGCGCCCACGAGCGTGGCGGCGAAGGACTTATAAACTATGTACGCCCCGACGGCGATGACGGGGATGAGCACCGCGAGCAGATGCTTGCGGGATAACTTGGAGGATGCGAGTAGCGGGCCAGATTTGGCTGAACTACGCGACCTGCCACTGGGCTTCGACTTGGCTGGCATATTTAATTCCTTATTGTTTTTTTGGTTTTCCCGAGCCGCCGTCGCGACTGCAGGTGATAACGCTTATGATTATAGACTAAATTGTCAAGCTGGCAATGTTTATTCGACTTTTTCGATGGGGGCGAAGCTCAGACTCAGACGCTTGGTGCCGAGACCGGTGAAGGTGGCGGAGACCTCGTCGCCGTTAACTTCGGCCACAATCCCCTCGCCAAACTTGGCGTGCTTGATGCGGTCGCCGGGGGTGAGGTCTAGCCCGAGCATGCGTTCGCGGTGGATGGCGGCGCCTTGAGTACTGGCCGGCGCGGTACTGTGCATGGGTGCTGGCGACCAGGAAGCTGCTCCAGCGCCGTGACCGCCGGCACCGCGGGCGGCACTGCCCCACTCGCTGGATTCGTCCTGGAGCTCGGGCGGGATTTCGAGCAGGAAGCGGGACGGCGGGTTGTGGTTGGTCGAGCCGTAGAGCAGGCGGGTGTTGGCGTACATGAGGTAGAGGCGCTCTTTGGCGCGGGTCATGCCGACGTAGCAGAGGCGGCGCTCCTCCTCCATCTGGTCACCGTCGAAGAGGGCGCGCGAGTGCGGGAAGATCCCCTCCTCCATGCCCGGGATGAAGACGACGGGAAATTCGAGGCCTTTGGCGGCGTGGAGGGTCATGAGGGTGACGGCGTCGGTGGATTCGGAGTAGTTATCGATGTCTGAGATGAGGGCGATCTCTTCGAGGAAACCTTCGAGGGTGACTTCGTTGTAGGCTTCGGCGACGGAGAGGAGTTCTTTGACGTTTTCGATGCGGTCGGCGGCCTGGATGGAGTTGTCGTCGAGGAAGGTGAGGTAGCCGGAGCGCTTGAGGATGCGGTCGAGGAGTTGGCTGACGGGCAGCTTGGTCATGTCGTCTCTGAGGCCGTCGATGAGGAGGGCGAAGGCCCGCAGGGAGTTGACGGCTTTGGTCTGGAGACCGGGGCACAGGTCGGCATTGCGGCAAGCCTCGAGGAGCGTCAAGCTCCGATTACCAGCGTTAACTATGATTTCCGCTTGTGCTTCCTGCCCTTCTAGAGCGTTAGCGGCAACAAGTTTTCGGTCGTAATCGGAGCTAGCATCCGGTAGCGGGCCTGGGTTGAGCCGCCACGATTCAAGGCGGGCGAGGCTGACATCACCGAGGCCGCGGGGCGGAAGATTGATGATGCGGCCGAAGGACACGATGTCGTCGGGTTGGTAGACGAAGCGCAGGTAGGCCATGGCGTCCTTGATCTCTTTGCGCTCGTAGAAGCGCGTGCCGCCGACGATCTTGTAGGGCAGGTTGTAGCGCAGGAACGCCTCTTCGAGCGAGCGGGACTGGGCGTTGGTGCGGTAGAGGACGGCGAAGTCGTAGAGCTGGCGGTCTTCGGTGCGTTTGAGCTCTTCGATTTTGCGGACGATGGTTTCGGCTTCCTGGATCTCGTTGTAGACGTTGATGACGCCGATGCCATCCCCGTCGCCGGCTTCGGTCCAGAGTTTCTTGTCGGAGCGGGTGACATTTTTGGAGATGACGGCGTGGGCGGCGTCGAGGATGCGCTTGGTAGAGCGATAGTTTTGCTCCAGCTTGATGACAGTGGAGTCGGGGTAGTCCTTTTCGAAGTCGAGAATGTTTTGGAAGTTGGCGCCTCTCCATGAATATATGGATTGCCAGTCGTCACCGACCACGCAGATGTTGCTGTGACCGCTCGCGAGCAGTTTGGTGATCTGGTACTGCGCGTGGTTGGTGTCCTGGTACTCGTCGACCATGATGTACTGGAACTGTTGCTGGTATTTGGCGAGGATCTCGGGGTAGTCCCGGAGCATCTTCACGGTCTCAAAGATGAGGTCGTCGAAGTCGAGCGCGCCGGCGTCTTTGAGCGTTTTCTGGTAGAGCGGGTAGACCTGAGAGGCGGCGACCTGGGCTTTACCGGAAGCCAGCTTCTGGTACTGCTTGGAGTCGATAAGTTCGTTCTTGGCGGAGGAGATGAGGCCATGGATGAGGCCGGCGGTGAACTGCTTTTCGTCGATGCCGAGGTGGCGCATGGCGCGCTTGATGGCGGCTTGGGAGTCGGCAGAGTCGAAGACGAGGAAGTTGGAGGCGAGGCCGATCTCGGTGGCTTCACGCCTCAGCAAGCGCAGGCAGATGGAGTGGAAAGTGCCGATGAACGGGAAGTAGCTGCGGTTGGCCGGATCGAGGCTGAGTAGCTTGAGCACCCGGCCGCGCATCTCCCCCGCTGCCTTGTTGGTGAAGGTGACGGCGAGAATGTTGATAGGCCGGACGTGTTGAACGGCAACGAGGTAGGCGACGCGATGGGTCAGGGCTTTGGTCTTGCCCGAACCGGCGCCGGCGAGTATGAGGACTGGGCCGTCGGTGGTTTCGGCAGCGAGGCGTTGTTGGGGGTTGAGATCGGCGAGAAGGTTTTGCACCTAACTATCATATCACCGAACATGACCGAACTAGAAGTATACCAACAATAGGGGGACGGCACCGTAATCGGTGTGCTGTCTCAAGATGCGACAACGGCACAGGAGTCACGGTCAAGCTGTGCGAATTTGTCGCAAGTTGAGACTGGTAGCGCGAAAACGGGCGCCAAACTGTTATACTCGGCGGCACGGACTAAACCCGAGAACCACAACATGAGAAGAGGTGAGACATGGAGCCATGGGACACCGTCACGCATCTGCGCATGCCGGGACAGCTACTTACCACCAACGACTACACGATTGAAAACTTCGTCGACCGCGGCGGGTACCGTATTCGCGGCAATGAGCTGCAAATCAACGATCCGGTGTGGGGCGAGGCGGCAGTCGGCGGACACCCCAGCGAGCGGGTGTTCTTCCAACTGGGTCTGACGGACGTGGTCCGGCGCCTGATGGGCGTGTTTCAGCTCAGTCTCCCCCACCGCTATGAGACCATCCCCAACGCCGGGTACCTCAGCCGCTGGCACCACGTGTGGGGCAGCTTGATCCTGGCCCGGCACTTGGCCTTGGAGGCTGGAAAGTCTCGCGAGGAGACGCGCCAGTATATGGCGCGGACGTTCCTGTCGGACACCGGCCACCGCAGCGGCTCGCACATCGCCGACTGGCTTTTGTCCGTGCATAGCGTGCACGGCGGCGAGGACCAACACGACATTGACCTGCTCAGTTTTCTGGAGCGGGCCGGTGTGTGTGACATCTTGCGCGAGAACGGGCTCGACCCCGACCAGGTGGTAATGCCCCACGGCCTCAACGACTTCGTCGAGTGCCCGCAACCCCGCGACAACGTCGACCGGGCGGACTACCGTCACCGCGAAATGAAGCTCTACCTGGACACGCAAGTCCACCAGGGCATCGGCCTCGACTCATACACCGTGATAGATGACCGGCTGGTGATGCGCGACGTGGACCAGGCCTGGGCGGCCGGAGTTGGGCACATGCTTCTGAGTTGGGAGCACTGGTCCGACCCCATTCACCGCTTGATTGAGCTGCTGTACGCCGAGATGTTCAAAGAGGTGTACATCGGTGAGCACGGTCACGGAGACTGGATTGACCGTAACCCGGCAGATGTTCTGTACTCCTCGGATGCCGAGCAGATCCTGGCCATGAGCGAGCACAGCGTCTTTAACCATGTCGTCGACCACATCATCACCACTATCGCTTTTTGGGAGCGCAAGTTTGGCTGGCCAAAGCGGGCGAGGCGGCTGTGGAAGCGAATGGGCGAGGTGGGCAGCGGCTGGTTCCCGTTTATGGAGATGTATCCGTCGAGCAGCCCGTTCGTGAGCATCGAAGTCGCGAGCGAGCCACTTGGTGAACTGCCCGACGATGCGCTATATGTGCCGCTTCCTCACTTCAAGCACCGGCAGATCGAACCATTGGTTTTGCATAAGGGCGAGGTGGTGGAACTAAGCGTGCTGCGGCCGGAATTTGCCGACATACGCGCCGAGCATGCGGCGGCGATGGCTCAAAGCCACGTGGCCCGGGTCGGAGTATCGGATAAAGGCCAGCTCGAAATGCTTCAAGAGGCCATGCGCGTGCATGAGGAAGAATGGCCGCAACAGTTGCAGCTGCCGAACATGACGGCAGATGAGCTGAAGGAACATCTCATGATGGCGGCCGCGACTTCGGTGATGACCGATTTGGTGCCGTACGATCCTGACTAAGCCCCGCGAGGGACCCGATTACTTGGGTCTCCTCGTGGGGCTCAAGTGTTTTCTTGAGCTACTTTACGTCGAGGCAGTAGGGCGTAGTAGTCGCTGAGAGCTTGATATAGAGCGCGAGGTAACGGGTGCCGGTAGCGCCGGGCGTCTTGCCGGGGCCGGTGCACTCACCGCCGGGCTTGTATTGGATCTGACCGAGGGCAACGGGAGCGGTCTTGGCGACGGCGTAAGGCTGACCGGTAGTCGGGTCGGTAGCGTTGACGGAGACGGCCGGCGGGTTGACGGAGTAGAAGCCGTTCTTGGCAGTAGCCTTATAAGCCGCAACATATTTCGCCAGGTCGGCTTGGCGCTGCTCGTCGCCACCAGCAACAGGCGTGGCGGTCGGCGTGGGCGTTGGTGAGGGCGTGGCATCTGAGCTGCCCAGGACTTCGGCGTCTTCCTCTTCGGTGAGATTCTCACTCACTTGGTAGGTCGACGGCGAGGGTGAGGTCTCTTGGCTGGTGCGGACAGACGTGAGGTAGTAGTAGGCGCCGACGCCTCCGAGGATCAGGACCAGGGCGCCTGCGATCAGGGCGATGACCAACTTGGGGCTCATGGGCCTGGGATGCGTGGCGGGCTGGAGCGGAGGCTTGCCTTCTTGCGGAGCGTTTTGCGCTACCGGTGCGGGCTGGTCGGATGCGGGCGGGGCGGCGGGAGCCGCCTCGTCGCCTTCCGGCTTGGGGTCTTCGGCGGGAGGGGCGGCTGAATCGAGTGGTGCAGAAGCGGCGGGCACATCGTCGTCGGGGATTGGTTCTAGCGGGGAAGTGGCGGCGTCAGGGCCGGATGGCGCGGAGGAGTCGGGGAATTCGGGCTTGTCCTCGGATTCCTTATCGACTTCAGGCTTCGGCTCGTCGTCGGATTTGGCCTCGTCGTCGGATTTGGCCTCGTCGTCTTTAGGTTCTTCGTCAGGCTTGGGCTCGTCTTCAGACTTCTCGTCTTCGGCGGGCTTGTCATCGTCGGACTTAGGCTCGTCGGCCTTGGGCTCTTCGTCCTTCGGCTCGTCAACGGCCTTGGGCTCATCCTCAGACTTCTCGTCCTCAGCAGGCTTGTCCTCATCCTTCTTCTCGTCTTCGGCCGGCTTCTCATCGTCAGACTTCTTGTCCTCGTCGGACTTATCGTCCTCCGGCTTGTCGTCTTTCTTGTCCTCGTCCTTCTCTTCGTCTTTGTCGTCGTGCTTGATGCGCTTGCGGTGCTTGGCGATCGAAGGAGAGTCGTCGTCAGTAGCGTCATCGGCCGGCTTCTCATCTTCAGCAGGCTTGTCGTCTTCCTTATCGTCAGACTTGTCGTCCTCGGCGGGCTTGTCGTCGTCCGACTTCTCCTTGTCCTCGTCCTTGTCGGCTACTCCGCCTTCGGGGGCGGCGCCGGTCAAGGCAGCGAGAGCGGCGGTAGCGGCTTTTTCGGCTTCAGCGGCGGCTTCGGGGCTCGGGGGTTCGTCGGGAACGGTGTCGTGTTCAACTGCGGGCGGTTCGGCGGAGGGCTCGTCGCCGGCGACCTTGGCTACGGCCTCTTCAACGGCGTTGAGATCGTCTTCGGTCGGTGTGGCACCGGATTCATCTTTGGGCTTGTTCACGGGAATTGTGACGGCGCCGGAATCTTCGGCGGGCTTGTCGTCTGACGCGCCGTCTTCAGCCGGCTTGTCCTCGGCAGGCTTGTCTTCCCAGGGTGCAGCCGTGACCGGAGCAGCCGGTTCGTCGGCAGGCTTGTCCTCGGCGGGAGCATCTTCGGCGGGCTTGTCCTCGGACGCGCCTTCTTCGGCCGGTTTGTCGTCGGCTGGCTTGTC
The DNA here is from genome assembly GCA_029237755.1 of Candidatus Saccharimonadota bacterium. GTDB lineage: Bacteria > Patescibacteriota > Saccharimonadia > UBA4664 > UBA4664 > JAQZBT01. The sequence goes on along the minus strand of JAQZBT010000013.1, from coordinate 6,351 downwards.
GGCCTTATCTGACTCGGGACGGTCGTCCTCGATCGGTTCGGGCTCGGCCGGCGACGAAGAGTCGGCGGCGGGAGCACCGGGGTCGGGGTGACCTGAGATGGCGGGGGCGGATGACGAGGCTGAGGAGCCGGTGGACGCTTCGATGTGGCCGCAATGTACGCAGAGGTGGCCGGCCCTCGATTCCACCATGTCGTTGCCGCAATTAGGACATTTCATGACCTGAATTATAGCATAGTTGTTGTGCTTAGCTTGGGAGAGCTAAAACTCGGTGTGGATATCCAAACGTTCGACGCCGTTCTCTTCCAGCTCCTGGCGGTAGCGTTCTTCCAAGGGGCGAAGTTCCATCAAATCGTCGTCGCGTAAGATGTCGTCGGGCGAGACTCCACGCTCGCGGGCGAGGTCGCGGGCGGCGAGGCGCTCGGTCAGTTCGTCCCAGAAGACGTGGTCGTCGTAATCGAGAATGTAGTCATCATAAAGGCGCTCGACCCAGTCGGCCTCGAGGAAGTATTCGCCGGTCTCATCGTCGCGGCCGATACCTTCAACTGGGCCGGCTTTCAGCAGCGCCTGGACAGCAGAAGTAGCCTGGTCGTCCTGGTAATCGGTATCGTGGTGGGCATTAATTACCCACTCGCCCAGGTAGGCCAGTTCGACTAATTTGCGGTATTGATCGGGGTCCAGGTGTACTTGCACCGGTACATTCTAGCGTAGATGTGCAAGTGTTTGTAGCTCGTGGAGCTAAGTATATGCGCTCTGCCTCGCCACAAACACTTGCCTGCCGGGGACGCTACTCCAGTTCTTGGACGGCAGAACTGCAGAGTAAGTGACTCGTTAGCTAAGTATATGCGCTTTCCTCGCCACTTACTCTTTCGTGCCTAATCGAGTTCTTGAACGGCCGAGACGATCTTGGCGAACTCTTCGTAGTTGAGGCTGGCACCGCCGGGGAGCAGGCCTTCGACGCCCTCGATGTTCATTATGGTCTTCACAAACTCGCCCGCGACGGAGGCTCCATATATAACGCGGACGTTGGCGGCCTCTTCGCCGTAGAGTTCTTCAACGGTGGAGCGGATGGTGCGGATTTGCGGTGCGATCTGCTCGGGAGTGGCCGGAGTGCCGGCGCCGATGGCCCAAACGGGCTCGTAGGCGATGACGATCTTGGAGATGTCTTCGGCGGTCAGTTGGCTGAGGTTGGTGGTGAGCTGGTCGACGATGACCTTCTTGGTCAAGTTGTGGTGACGGTCGTCGAGTAGCTCGCCGACGCAGAGGACAGGAGTGATGTCGTTGCGCAGGGCGGCGGCAACTTTCTTGGCGATGAACACGTCGGTCTCACCCATGGCACGGCGCTCAGAGTGGCCGACCAGCGAGTACTGCACCAGGCCCTTGAGCATGGCGCCGGAGATTTCGCCGGTGAAGGCGCCGTGGTCGTTGGGGTGAAGGTTTTGGGCGCCGAGCTTGAATTTCTTGTGGTTGATCTCTTTGCTGAGCGGGTAGAGATCAATGAAGGGCGCGCACAGCACGATTTCGGTGCCTTCTTTGGCTTCGATTTTCTCGTTGAGCCGGTGCACGAGTACGCTGGCATCGTGCGGGTTTAGGTTCATCTTCCAGTTGCCGACAATTAGTGACATACGTCCTCCTGATGCAACGTAATTTTAATGCTTTGTGCTAGCCCTGTCGATGAGACCCAAATTGCGTTTTCAAAGTTTTTGTGCTCTAATAAGCACCAATACTCAAGAGTATTCACCGATGTCCCAGCACCAGGCTGGACGACACGGTGCCCGTTGAAAGGTACGATCATGGGGACATTGACCCCTGTAGACCCTTGGACTGTCGGGGACCGCTTCGGCAACGTCGACGACGACGGCTCCGGCATGGATGCCTGCCCGGTGGCCGACAGCTCGCCCAGCGACTCCGACGCGATGTCGGACCCGATGGCTACCGCAGCGGACCTGTTCCGCAAGGGTATCCGGGGCGGCCCCGTTCCCACTAAGGCCTGACCTTATGGCTGGGAAGCACCACGGGTACATCGCTGTACAAGAGCGGCTGAAGGATGTAGCTGCAATGAGGCAGCGGCTGACGGTCGCATGGGCCAGAAATTCACGCGGCGGGCCGCCACAGGCAGCGCCAGGTCCCGAGAGGGGTGATCAGATGCCCAAGGCCAAAAGCGCTTCCAAGCAGCGGCGCAAGAAGACCAAGCAGAGCCGGCGCGATGCGAGACAAGCGTCGCGGCGCAAGCGAGGCAAATAGTGTCAGGCGCGATCCGCCTGCGCGCACCACCGAGCCGGTGGCCGATCCGAAAGATTTCGGGTTAGCCGCCGGCTGTAAGTTTATTTATCGAGTAGGACTTCGACGCAATCCAGGCCCTTGCCGCTCATGAGCTCGAGGCTGGCGCCGCCGCCGGTCGAGACCCAGGTGAAGTTGTCCTGGAGGCCTTCTTCGTCGATGAAGTTGGCCGTGTCACCGCCGCCGATGATGGAGACGGCGCCGGACTTGATGATGGCATCGGCCATGGCGCGGGAGCCTTCGCGGAACTCTTTGATCTCCGTGATGCCGAGTGGGCCGTTCCAGATGACGGTGGACTGGTCGTCCATGTCGAGGAATTCGTCGATGGTGTTTTGGAGGGTATCACCGTAGCTGGGGGCGGCGTCGACGATGTAGTCGTCTTCTTCCACCTCGTCGATCATGACGGTGCGGACGTTGTCGGCCTTCTCTTTACTCTTTGAGACCACGACCTCTTCGGGAATGATGAGCAACGTGTTCTCGTGCTCGGCGATGCGGATGAGTTTCTTCACAGCATCGACTTCATCGTGCTCGGCGACAGATTTGCCAATTTTGTGACCGTAGGCCAGGGCGAAGGTGTTGGCGATGGGTCCGGTGAGGAGCATGGCGTCGACTTTGGGGATGAGGTTGGTGAGGATCTCGAGCTTGGTCGAGACCTTGGCGCCGCCGATGACGGAGATGAGCGGGCGCTTGGGGTGTTCGACGGCATTGGTGATGTAGTCGACCTCTTTTTCGACGAGCAGGCCGGAGACGGCGGGGAGGATGTGGGCGATGCCTTCGGTCGAGGCGTGGGCGCGGTAGGAGGCGAAGGCGTCATAGACGAAGACCTCGGCGAGAGAGGCGAGTTTCTTGGCGAAGCCCGGGTCATTCTCCTCCTCTTCGGGGTGGAAGCGGACGTTTTCAAGGCAGAGGAGCTCGCCGGCTTGGAGTTCGCGGGCGGCTTTTTCAACGTCAGGGCCGATGCAGTCGTCGATGAATTTCACTTCCCGGCCGAAGACCTGGGTGGCCTTCTTGGCGGCGGGTTCGAGAGAGAACTTGGGGTCTTTCTTGCCATCCGGGCGGCCGAGGTGGCTGGAGATGATGATCTTGCAGCCGCGGTCGAGCAAATACTCGACGGTAGGGCGGGTGGCTTCGATGCGGTAAGGGTCGACGACTTTGCCGTCTTTGATCGGTACGTTCCAGTCGAGACGGGCGAAGATAGTCTTGCCGTCGAGGTCAATGTCGCGGATGGTCTTTTTCTTCACTAAGAAGCCCCGGTTAACTGCTCTTTGCAGTGTATCAGGTGTTGGGCGTGAGGCGGAGTGTGGGGACAATCATCGCCTGAACCGGTGAACGCAGAGCGTTCATAAGCTCGGGTGATGTGCTGGAGCCCCGGAGAAGAATGGGGCTCCAGCAGACATCAGTACTGCAGTCGGCGGATCAGGCCGGTACGAGAGCGGACGACCACTGCGACAGGGCGGTGAGGCCCGCGCCGATCAGTGACCAGTCCTCGGGCAGGTTCTCGGCGATCAGCACCGGAGTGCGGTTGACGAGGCCCTGGTAGGCCGCCTGCTGGCCGAGGACGCTGACCATGTAGGGCAGGCCCATGCGCATCATCACGTCGATGTTCCGGAAGAGCGGTCCGCACAGGCGGATGCCGCCGGGTACCGTGAACAGCGAGGCGTTGAGGATGGCATTGGCGACCGCGAAGGTGGTCACACACATGGCGCGCCAGGCGTAGGGCATGTCGTGCGTGACGCCGTAGGCGATCTCGGTCGCCTCCTTGCCGTCGTACTCGGTGAACTGGGTGTCACCGCGAATGGCATGGAGCGCGTGCGCGAGGCCCTGACAGCTACCGCCGCCGTATTCCACGTCCCACCGCAGTCCGGCGGAGGTGATGTAGCGGTGGGTGGCGGCGAGATCGTCGGCCAGGTAGTGGTACCGGCTGGCGATGGCGCTGTTGGTCAGGCTCTCGGCCGTGGGCAGGTGTCCGGTCTCCATGCCGTGATAGGCCAGGGTACCGTCCGGGAGCCTCAGGTTGAACAACTGGCCGAGGCCAGTGCCGCCCATGAGCGTGTAGCCCGAACCACTCGGATCGGCCGGGGGGCCGAAGAGGTGGCGCACCTTGGTGTCCTTGTGCCAGACGACGGGCACGAGGGCCTCGACGTCGTTGCCGATGCGGACGGTGACCTTGCGCTGCATGATGCGGGACGCGATGGTCGCGATCTTGCTGGCGTTGATGGTCTCCTTGCGCCCGTTCTGGGGATCGACGCACTGAGCGCCTTTGTCGTCCACGTAGGGAGCACCGGTCGACACGATCTGGACGAAGTCCAGGATGACGTCCTCGTCGGCGAGCTCCGCCAGGAAGGCAGCGAACTCGTCGGTGAAGTTGGTCGTCGGGTCGGTGGAGCTGACCGTGCGGAAGTGGGTGATCTGGCCGTTCTCGAAGACCCCCAGCTTGAGGCCGGAACCGCCGTTGTCGGCTACTCCCACCCGGATGAACGGGGTGTTGAGGTCTTGGTCCGGGTTGAACAGGATGGTGTGCACAGGAGTCTCCTCTCGTAGGTCTGTGCGTCGGATGTACTGGATGTCAACTCGTGCGAGTGTAAGCAGTATATTACCATAATTCCTGAGCTTTGTCCATAGCGCAAGCAGTATCTGCCACGCTGTGTCGGGCGCCTGCGTTATATTGACAAGGTTGCCGCGCGGTGGTATCGTAATGCGACCGTAAAAGATGCTTCCGCTCAGATAGGGAAGCCGACAGGAAAGGAGTTGCCATGAGTGATCTCATGCAGCACCTGACGTACTTCACGCCACCTGACTACACGTACGGTGCCCGCCGCCGACCGTCTCGAGCCTGCTCCTGACGTTGGCGGTAACTCGCAATCATGTGGCCGTTCCTACGGACACTCAACTTGCGCCAATGATGCCATTCCTGCGTGGCGCCTTCTGCTTGAGCTCACACCTCATCCGGAATCAAGGCCCCACAACGGCGGCGGACAAGCACGGATCCAGCACTGCCCTGACACGGCTAGCGGTGACCAACTCGCCCGCAATAAATAATCGAGTGCCCCTAAGCGCGACCGGGCCAGGGATTGAACCCTGGGGATCCACCGGTAAGGCTTGGGTTTAATGGTGGGAGCTCCAGCCTCAACGGGGCTCCCACCTACCCCGCAATCATCCTCGAGGACCCGCCAGGAGCGGGTCTTTTATAGTTATGCCATAAATCACCGGAACGCCCCCGCCCCTGGGGCGTCAAGCGGCTCGCTTGCCCTCCTCCGGCTCGGGGTGGTCGGGCACGACGTCGAGCTTGGGCCGGGTGTCCTTGTTGGCATCGGCTGCCATGTCGGCGGCGGCCTCCGTTTGCAGGGCTTCGATGTTATCGCGCGCAAATTCAGCAGCCCGGGCCCGGTTGTCCTCAAGCTTTGGTATGGCTGCGCGGCGGATGTCAGCAATTTTGTCCATGGCCTTGTTTACCTTCACGGCATCGACGATATCTTTGTGCTCGTCGTATAACTTAACGGCTTTTTTCTCGACCTCGCTTGGGCCTTGCTCTTGTGGGCTGGGCGCCCCTATCCCCTCGGGCATAACTCCCCCTTGTTAGTCTGCGACTCTAATCTCTACCTTGTTGGTCCCGCCAATCACGCCGGGCTGGGAGCCGGAGGCTACGACCAATGAGTCGCCCTTGGTGATGTTACCGGCGGCTTTGAGTTCTTTGATGACGTGATCGGTGGCGCCCTTCATGGACTCGGAGTAGAAGGACTTGCCGCCCCAGACGATGGCGAGCTGGAAGTAGGCGCGCTTGGAGTCGGTGACCATGATGACGGGTACGCTGGGCCGGAGAGAGGCGATGTTTCTAGCGGTGCGGCCGGAGCTGGTCTCGGCGATGATGACCTTGGACGGGAGTTGGGCGGCCAGGACGACGGCGGCGGAGCTGATGGCGTTCATGCGCTCGCCGCGGTCGGTGAGGTTGATCTGGCGGTCGGGCAGCTTGGAGAGTTCTTCACGCTCGGTGTAGAGAATGACGCGCTTCATCATCTTGACGGTCTCGACCGGGAAGAGGCCCATGGCGGTCTCACCGGAGAGCATGACGGCATC
>JAQZBT010000012.1 GCA_029237755.1 Candidatus Saccharimonadota bacterium | reverse complement strand
TACCCAGTCTTGTGCCTGGAAACGCGCGATGGATGCCGGCGCCTGTAGTACCAGCGTCAGGCCTGAAGATTACGATAACTACAATCCTGACCTCAACCCGGCCGCCAACCCTGACTCCTTCGCACTCACCGGCGTGCTGTCCATCATGAGCGCGGCCTTCAAGTTGCCACCAGCCGGGGAAGCTGTCTGCAAGGTGCTGACCTCCTGGTTCTCCTGGGTCATTCAGGGAGTGGAAGTCGCGCTCTCGATCTGGGTCGGAGGCGTGACGACGGTGGCGGCCCAAGCCATCAAGGGCGCCCTGGTTGGAATGCTGGTCCAGCTCGTAGTGCCGAAACTCCTCGATGCGGCGACCGGATTAGCTATCACCGGCTCGGAAAATGCCGTCGGACTGATCAATAACTCCGACGCCGGCCTCAACCTCAGCGCCAAGAACTACGGCCGCTTCATGGGCAACCGCACCGGCACCAACAAGGAAAACTACAAGCTCATCGCCGCCGCCAAGGCCGAAGAGATCGAGTACGCCAACGACCAGGGCTGGACCTATCGCGCCTTCGCTCTCTCAAACAACCACTCGCTAGTTAACCGCGTAATCTCCCAAACTCCCAGCACCGGCACCGGCATGCTCGCGGCCATCCAGTCCAGCCTCAAATCACTACCCACCAACTTTGCCGCCGCCTTCCTCAAGCCCCGCACCGCCTTGGCTGAGGGCGACGAGATGGAAGACCCGTACGGCTTCCGGCCCTACGTCACTACCGATGATGAGCTCAGCAAGTACCCCGACCCCGTAGACGACATCGAGGACTACCTCTACCAGGAAGTCACCAAGGATGACGGCTCCAAGACTACTAGGCTCCAGATGCTGGGCGACCCCAAGGATTACACTCCAGCCGATGGCGAAGACACTGACACCACCAATCTCCGCCACTGCTTCGTCGGCAAGTTCCGCGCCCCCACCAAGGAGGCTGCCGACCCGATCTGCCTCGACTTGGGCGTCCTGACACAGCGTGACGGCGTCACCAACAAGATCATCACCAATCCCCGCAACCCGGGCCGCCACGAGATCAAGCAGCTCATCTACTGCGAGGTACATCAGGCCTGCGGCGTCTCCTACAACGATGACTTCGAGAAGTACCGCCTCTACCTCAAGTACGTCTTCCTCACCAAAGCCATGGACGGCATGACCACCGACAAGGACCCGTTTGCCGGTACCGGCAACAACCCGGCCATTTCCGAAACCTACGGCATCTGTGAAACCCCAGCCAAGGGCTCCGATCCGGGCGCCCCCGTGCCGCCTAACAACTACAGCCGTACCACCATCGACGGCAAAACCGTCAATATGCGCACCAAGTTTATGTACGACCAGGCCTTAAAGTACGCCAGGCAACTCGGCTACAACGGACCGTTGTATGTCGTGCAGGGGAGCTACCACCCAGGCGTTGGTGCCAGTGAAGGTACTCACGATGGCGGTGGCGCCTTAGACATCTCCGTCAACGGCATGACCGGCGGCCAGCGCACCATAGTCGTGACGGCCCTGCGCATGGCCGGCTTCGCCGCCTGGAACCGCGGCCAGCCCTATGATTCCGCCTTCGTTCCCCACATCCACGCAATGGCAATCGGCGACAGGGATATAACCCACGCCATTGCTAAGGACCAGATATCCGACTACTTCCTGCACCGCTCAGGCCTTTCCGGCGACGGTCCTGATCAGGACGCCAAGTCCGGCTACCCCTTCCCGGATTGGGCAGGTCAGATATGTATGTCAATGGGACTCGCAGGCTAAATGAGTAGATCCATCAAACGACTAATCCTAATCCTCTCGCTGGTCGCAGTCGCACTCACTCCGATCACACCCGCCCTGGCGTTCACGCCCTTCCAGGAGAACGCGGTCAACGAACACCGCCCGCTCTACGATCCCTTCGAGTGCGATCCCGACGCCAACACCAGCGACACGCCCACCAACGTCAAGACCGGCACCTACATCGCCATCGGCAAGATCACGGCCGACGGCATGGAAGTGAAGGCTGAGACCTACGGCGGCGGTTACCGCAACGGCATAGGCACCAAGTACTACCAGTCCTTCCCCGGCTGGTACCCCAGCAACAACCAGCAGCAGGGCGAGACGCCCTACGACGACGACGGCATCGGCAACGACGGCAAGCCGTTGCCCGGCCGTACGGTCTTCTCCGAACTGGGCAATTCGCTCGGCAACCTACCCAACGGCACCCGGCTAGAGATCGAGTTCAGCGGCAAGAAGATCATCGCCGAAAAAGGCGACTCCGGCCCGGGCAGCGGCATCGGTATCTGGCACGAGGCGGCCCGCCCGCTCGACTTCAAAGCCGGCACCGGCCCCGTCAAGATTCACGCTGTATCAGGCGACACCCCCGTCACTCCGGTTACCGGCGTCTCCAACCCCGTCGCCGGCACGCCCAAGATTCCCACGCTCGGCAACTGCTGCGTCCAGGTCGATGAGGCTACCGGCGGTCCGCTCGCGGGTAAGGATAACGCCGAAAAAGCCTTCAACTTCTTTAAAGGTCAGGGCTTCACCGAGATACAGGCCGCCGGTATCGTCGGTAACCTCTTGCAGGAATCGGGCATGGACCCGCACATCCACCAGAGCGGTGGTGGCGTGGGTCGAGGCATAGCCCAATGGTCGGCGGGCGCTCGCTGGGAGGCTGTGAAGGCGTATGCCGCCCGCACTGGCCGCGATGTCTGGTCGCTGGCCCTACAGCTCGACTTCATCATGGTTGAGCTCAAGGGCGACTACAAGAACGCCTACACCGCCATCAAGCGGTCTCAGACCATCGGTGACGCCGTCCGAGCCTTCCAGAACCTGTACGAGATCTGCGGACAGTGCGAAGAGGCCAAGCGTATCGAGTTCGCCAATACTACCCTCAAGCTCTTTGGCAACGGCATCGAGACCGTCTCGGGTGAACCGGTACCGACCGGCGATGCCGGCGGCGGCTGTGACTCCTCTGCGATGGCCTCAGGCGTCGTGGCAGGGAGCATCGTCAAGACGGCCGTGGGTCTGGCCTGGCCGGACCCACTCGGTCCCAAATCTCCCAAAGCGCCTCACGACTACCACACGCCCACGCCAGCCTATAAGGCAGCCATGATAAACCCCGGATCGCCCGACAGCCCCCAGACCGACTGCGGTGTCTTCGTCGCCACTGTTATGCGAAAATCCGGCGCCGACAAGAACTATGCCGAAAGAGGCACTGGCAACCAACGTGCCTACGTCACCTCTCACCCTGAGCTTTACATCATCATCAGCAACCCCAGGTCGACCAAGGACCTCAAGCCGGGCGATATCATGATATCGGACGGCCACACCTCCATGTGGGTCGGCCCGCAGGCTGGTGGCTACACGGTAGCCGAAGCCTCCTGGCACAACCACTCTCCAGACATGCGCAGTTCGGGTAACGCGACCTGGATGTTTAACCAGGGCGCGATCATAGCGAGGAAGAAGTAAATGAACACGACTAAGATCATCATCGGCGTCACCAGCGTCATCCTCCTGACCATAGGTATCGGTATTTTCCAGACCATAGCCAGCTTCAATGACGGTCTGCTCGACATCACCGTGTCGCCCACTGACGCTCGCATCAAGATAGATGGCAAAGGCAGCGCCAAGCCAGGCAAGATCAGCCTCGCACCGGGAGAGCACACCCTGGAGGTCACCCGTAAGGGTTACGCCTCCAAGACCCTCAAGATAAAAATCACCTCTGGCAACGTCACGACCGAAGGCGTCCAACTGACCGTGAGCGACCCTGCGGCCGTTGCCAAAGAGAATGCCGAGCTCAACAAGAACGATGTCACCGAACAGGAGGGCGTCGCAGGTAAGATCGTCAACGAGCAGGGCGCCAAGATCGCCGCCGAAAACCCTCTCATCACCAAGCTCCCGTTCTACGGCGCCGACTTCAACATCGACGTGGGCAAATCCGAAAAGTACCCCAATGACGGCACAGCTGTGGCCATCTACATCACCGCTATCACCGACGAAGGCCGCACTCACGCCCTCAACTGGATCAAGGCCCAAGGCTACGACCCGGCCGCCTACGAAATCATTTACAGCGGTTCGCACTAGGAGGATCAGTGATGGCACCAAAAGAACGCAAACTCCTCATCACCTGCGCAATCATCGTGATCGCTGCGGTCATCGTGCTCGTCGGCGTCCTCGGCCTGCGCCACCGCCACCAGGCGGGTCTATCCAAAGAAACCCCCACCCCGGCACCGTCGGTCGCAGCCAAGATGTCCAGTCACCCCGACTTCGACGGCTTGGACGGACTTACCGACTACGGCGTGAGCTCGTACCAACTGCAAAACGTCGAGTACTCGTTTAACCAGTACAAGTTAAAGACCAACGGTCAGGTCAAGAAGGTTTGGCTCGACACCAACACGCTGGCCTCAGTCGAAGTTCCTCGCGAGCAGACCATCAAAGCGGTCACCTTCGGCGGCATGTTCAACGATGAGGCCGTCTACCGGGCGAAGGTCGAGTACCACGGCCTCACCAAGAGCCGCCTCTATATCTATGACGACAAAGACAAACTGCTCTACGACTCGGGCACCGTCGACATCTACAGCGGTCAGTAGCTCGTAATCGTAATCTGTAGGCGGGCTCCGGTCATGCCGGCCCGCTCCAGCAGCTCCATCTGACGCATTCTTAACTCTGACGCCACAGATGCCGAGGGCGTCACCACCCTCAGTACCCCCTGGTGCCACCGCTTGGCCTTCGCCCGGCCGGGGTACCACTGTTCTAATATCGCCTGCACCCGCGCCAGGTCGTCCTCACGGTCCATGCCCAGCTCGGCCCGCTTCTTGGCAAAGTAATCCTCATGCATGTGCGGGAGTTTCCGTGGAAATAATGGCGTGGGGCGTGGTGAACTCCCGCGTAATCGCATCCGCATCGGTCGTCGTAATTATCGTCTGATGCCCCTCCAGCCGGCCGAGCAGGAAACTGCGGCGGTCGCGGTCAAGCTCGCTAAAGACATCATCCAGCAGTAGTATGGGCCGCACCCCGGTGCGCTGCTCCGCATAACCCAGCTCTGCCAGCTTCATAGCCAATACCACTGTCCTGACCTCGCCCCGCGACGCCACAGCTGTGATGTCGTTGTTCTTAAACTTCACCTTGAAGTCCTCGCGGTGCGGCCCGATGGTAGTAAACCCGGCTCCCAGGTCGCGAGTGAGATTGCGCACCAAAGCGTCCATGAAGTTAGCGGCGTAGTCGCCACTCACGCTGGGGATATACTCCAGAGCCACAGAGAGGCTCTCTCCGGCGATTTCGGAATACAAAAGAGGAATGGAGCCATTCAAGGTCTGCAAGAGCTCCTGGCGCCTCTCAAACACTTCAGCGGCTAGCTCCGTTAACTTCAGGTCCCATGTAAAGATCTGCTGCCGGATGGCTTCGATATCAAAGCCGTCGAGCAACGCGTTGCGCTGCTTCAGCACCCGCTTGTACTGCTGCAAGGTTTTCAGATAAGAGCGGTCAGTCTGGCACAGCACAAAGTCGAGGTATCTCCGGCGACCCTCTGGTGGCCCGGCTACAAGATCGAGGTCGGTCGGTTCAAATAGGGTCACCTGGATCTGCCCGACGTGCCCCACCAGCGTCTGCTTCACGCCGTCATGCGTGATCTTCTTCTCCATCGGCCCTCCCGCGATAGAGAGGCCGAGGGCGTACTCGGTGTCAGGGTTGTGTGCCACGATCCGGAAGTGGTCCTGCTCGTGCCGCACCAGATCCCGGTCCTTGGCCCGGAAGCTCTTGGTCGAAGCCAGCACATAGAGGGATTCGAGCAGGTTCGTCTTGCCGCTGGCGTTGGGACCAACGACGAGCGTGACGTCGGGGTGCAACTCGAAGGATGCCCGCTCGTACGAACGGAAATTCGTCAGTTCCAACCCCACTAACTTCATGCAGCTATTGTATCTGATGGGCGGGGGAGTACTACTACGCAAGTTTGGACGGTGTGTAAGAACTATGATACTTTTTCCACTGTTTTGGGGGTAACTGTCCCCAGTCTGTGGACAAGCATATTGTCGCTCGGTATAGGCTCGCGGCCGACTCAGGGTGTGATTGCGCATGTGGAAATTTTCCATTAACATGAGAATCAATGAGTTCTCTAGCACCACTCGAATCCACCCGGTTCTGCATCCTGCTGGCACTAGCCCGGCGACCCCTGCACGGCTACGCCATAGCCGAGCAGATCGACCGCGACGCTGGCAGCTTGGTGCGGCTCGACTATTCGACGGTCTACAAGTCGCTCAAGCGCCTCGAAGAAGACGGTCTGATAAAGCGCGCTGCCAAATCAACCCGGCAAGTGACATTCGCGCTGACACCGAAGGGGAAGCGAGCGCTGCTACTCGAAAAAGACCGCCTGGAAAAGGCGGTCGGTCTAGTCCGCGAACGGTTCGAACGCTAGACTTCATTTCATTTTCAGCATTTTCGTGGCATAATCTGTCGCTAGTTCGAGCTCTTTGACGTCCAACCCGAGAGGAAGCAGTATGCCTGCTACACCAACCCCAGTCGCAGTGGGCGCCTGGCAACCCGTCGCCAGAGGCGAAATCCAGTGGGCCATAGGCACCGCGACCTCAACCCAACAGGGGGTCATCACGGCCGCCCAGGCCGGCGACGGCAAGATGCGGGCGCTGATGTCGACCGTGGTTCCCAAATTGCCCGCCAACCCAGTGATCAGCCACACCGGAAGCATTTTGCAGCCGTTGGACCAACTCAACCCGCCCAACGCACCCCCAGAAGCGCAGCAGACCGCCCGTTCGCTGCTAACTTATGTTCAGCACCTGGCCCCGGACACTCTTATCCAGAGTGGTTGCGCAGACCTGATCCCAGTCGAGGGTTTCGATGCGACAACGGTCGCCATCGAGGCTGTTGCACCCGAATCGGGCCCCAACGTCTGGGGATTTCTGACCGGCGCCGGGTGGTTCGAGACAGGCACCACGGCTAGCCCTTTTATCCAGGCAGCGTTCTGGATCGCCGCCTTTAGAGCAGTGTCCCTGTACCCTGAAGGCATGAACCCAACGATGCTGTGCCGGGACCACTCGCTGATTCGCCTGATCATTTCGGGTCTGGAAGGCAAACGCATCAATAATGTGCCGGTCTGGCTAGACCTAAAGTTGCATCGCTTCATGCGCTTAGCCGGCGAGCGTCGGCGTACAACGGTCATCGCCGCAGGTACAAACGAGCTATCTTCCCAGGCCAGGCGCTTGGTCCGGGAAGTTGCCCGAGGCCGGAGACGCCCGACACTTCCAAGCAAAACTTAGCCATAGCTCGAACTCAGCCCCGGTCAAGCACGACCGGGGCTAGTTCATTTATGTCCGTAATGGCATGACGATGTGCAGATAATCGTCCACCACATCTTCGCCAGTAGGGGAGATTACACAGGCACTTAACTTGCCACTAATCGCAAAGGTCACTTGCGGCGTCTTCATCACACTCAACGCATCGGTCAGGTAGCGCGCGTTCAAAGAAATCTCACCGTCATCACCAGCCACCTCACACTCGGCCGACGATTTGTTGCCGCCCACTTCAGAGTCACTCGACATGATACTGACCTCGCCCTCGGCTTTGATCTCCAGCTTCACACTGCCGGCTGACTCTCGAGCGAAGAGACTGGCTACCTTGGTAATCCGCAGAAACTCTGCCGTATCGATATCAAATGAGGTCTCCGCCTTCTGCGGGATAATCTGGCGGTAGTTAGGGAACTGCCCCTCGATCAACCGCGACACCAGCTCTACATCGCCAATCCGGAACATCACCTGGTTCTCATCGAGATAGATTTCGACCACGTCGGAGGCGTCACCCAGCAACCGCACCAGCTCCTGCATCGTCCGGGCCGGCACTATCACCGAGAATCCCTTGGCCGGCTCTTCCTCCAGCTCGACCCGCTTTTCGGCCAGCCGGTACGAATCGGTCGCGACCAGGAACAGGTTCTTCTCTTCCGTATACATATAAACGCCCGCGAGCACCGGCCGCGCCTCATCAGCACTGGCCGCCACTACCACCTGGGCCAAGGCGTCGCGCAGCAATCCGGCATCGAGGCTGAGCACCGGGTCGGACGTAATTGTTGGTATGAGCGGGAACTCCTCGGCCGAGATGCCATTGATCTTCGACTCATAATGAGGGGTCTGCACGGTCAAAACATTATCGATGGCGGACAGCTCGATATTGCCGTGGGGGAGACTGGAGACAAATTCGGCGAATAGGCGAGCGGGGACTGTCAGTGATCCCTGCTGTTCGATTTTGGAACCAATCCAGTAGTTGATACCGATCTCAAGGTTGGTGGCTGAAAGCCGCAGACGATTGCCGTCGGTTGCTACAAGTACATTGGATAGCACCGGCAGACTGGTACGGGTAGAAACCACGCGTCCGACACTGGCTAGAGCACGAGCAAGATTTTCCTGCGTTAGACTGAGTCTCACTTATCCTCTCCTGTCTGCCTTCTGATTAATTATATAGATATAAACAAAAGGTAATCGTAATCATAATAAGCCCTGTGGACGTTGGGTAAAAGTCTGTTTTTGGCTTAAGCACTGTATAAAAGCGCTTATGCTGAGGGGGGATAAGTAGGGGAGAGGGATTGGGGACAGCGGTGAAAGCAACTGGGGACGACCGGCTCGCTGCTATCGCTAACTGTTGAAAATGCTTGGCTCCCACACAGCCGCCCCCCAGGCTTTCCCCAGCGCTTGTCCCCAGGGCTGGGCATAAAAACTGTTATGCTTGGCATAAGCATTGAGGCAGAGTGTTAAGGTCGCGATTCCCCTTCAAGAAAGCCGCCGCCATCGTGGCCGGGATAGTTTTTATCTCCGCCGGTCTATATATATTGCAGACTCGCGCTGCGCAAAATCCAGCCGCTGACATCAATAAAGACGGCTCAGTCGATGTCCTGGATATGTCGATCATGCTCAGCAACTGGGGCAAAACCGGCGCCGCCGACATCAATACCGACGGTACAGTCGGCGTAACGGACCTATCCATCCTGCTCTCAAGCTGGGGTCCCGTTGCAGGCACCGGCACCTCCACCTTCACGCTCAACGACTTCACGACCGGCACTGGCCTCAACCAGTTCCAATTTGTGGGCAGTTGGAACCCTGACGTCGACCCTCCGGCGTATCAGGGCGACGAACACTGGACCCTGTCAGCCGGAGCCTACTACCAGGTCAAGTTCACCGGCACTCAGATCAAAATCTTCAGTACCGTCGATAAGTCGGGCGGAATCATGGCCGTCTCCATCGACGGCGGTACCGAAACCATGGTCGACACCTATGCTTCAGCTCGGGCCAACCAGGTGGGGGTGTATACCAGCCCTACCCTGACCAACGCTACTCATACTTTGAAGGTCCGGGTGACCGGTACCAAGAATGCCGCCGCGACCAATGTTGGCATAGTCGCCGACCGCGTGGATATCACCGGTACTCCGACGGCCACGCCCACACCTACACCCACGCCGACGCCGCTGCCTCCCGGCACTCTCGGCCCACGACCTACCGTTGCCCGCGGGTTTATGTCGACCTGGCTCAACTCTGCCACGCCGAGTTACTTCCAGGCCATGCGCACAAACTGGAAAGCCAACCTAGTCCGCCTCCAGGTGCATCCGCGGGACATGGCTAACCAGATGGGTAAGCCGCTGGATCAGGCGTGGCCGACCATCCTCACCAAGATCGACCAGGCCATCACCGACGCCAACGCCGTGGGCATCCACGTCATCGTCGACCTGCACCAGTCACCATTCCCCTATGCTGTGTCCGAGCGCTCGACCATGTGGAGCGATCCAAACCTGGAAATGTACTTTGTCGACGCCTGGACCCGCATCGCCGAGAAGCTCAAATACCGTCAGGGTGTCGGCATCTGGGGCTACGATC
This sequence comes from Candidatus Saccharimonadota bacterium, assembly GCA_029237755.1. Lineage (GTDB taxonomy): Bacteria > Patescibacteriota > Saccharimonadia > UBA4664 > UBA4664 > JAQZBT01. The sequence goes on along the minus strand of JAQZBT010000012.1, from coordinate 4,506 downwards.
TCTTCAATGAGCCCGAAAACAACGGCGCGGTCCCGTCGCAGTGGCGGCCGTTGGCACAGAAGCTGGTAAACACCATCCGCGCCATCGATTCCACCCCCTGGATCGTCTACGACCCGTCGCCCAACGCCCAGCCGCGCGGGTATGTTGGCCTGACACCACTGGTAGGAGAGCGGATCGTCTACACCTGGCACGACTACAACCCGCACGAGTTCACGCACCAGTCACTGGGCGGCTGGCCGGCCGTCGCCAACTACCCCTACACCTCCGGGAGCACTACCTGGGACCTGGCCAAGCGCCGGGTCAACATGCAGCCCATCCGCGACTTCCAACTCAAGTACAACGTACCCATCCTGGTGGGCGAGTTCAGCGTCATCCGCTGGGCCCCCAAGGCCGACGCCCTGCTGTGGTTCCAGGAAGGCATGGATCTATACGAGCAATATGGCTGGTCCTGGACGTACCACGCCTTCCGCGAATGGGACGGCTGGAGCCTCGAGCACGACGAGAACAAGAACAACCCGGCGGCGGTGAACTACGTCACCGAGCGCGGCAAGATCATCATGCAGGCGATGCAGAAGAACCCGTAACCCACCAGCTTCCGTTTGGGGGCTGACTGCTTTTTAGCTGGCGACGGCGTTGAGGCGCTCGCGTATCGCCTGCACGTCACTGCGCAGGTTGTCGTCCGCATCAATCTGCTTCTCAATCTTGGTCACCGAGTGCATGGCGGTGGTGTGATCACGCCCGCCCACAGCGGCCGCAATCTTCGGAAAGCTCAGATTCATCTCGTGGCGCATCAGGTACATCGTGATCTGCCGCGGCACCACGATCTCCTTGTCGCGCTTGGCGCCGGTAATGTCAGCCGTCTGGAGGTCAAAGTATGAAGCTACCCGCTCGATAATCGTCTTCGGCGACAGTGGCTTGATCTTCGGACGGTTCGCCACCTCAGCGGCGAGTAGTTGCTGCACGCGCGCCAGGTCGGGTTCACCGCCCCGGTGTTCACAGTCGGCCAATACCTTGGTCAGCGTACCTTCAAGCTCACGGATGTTTGATTGAGCGTGGCGCGCGATGAAGTCCACCACATCGAGCGGCAGCATGATGCCCTGACCGGTAGCCTTGGCCTGGATAATAGCGGAGCGTGTCTCGAGGTCCGGCGGTTGGATGTCGACCGTGATGCCCATTGCGAAACGTGAGCGCAGCCGGTCCTCCAGCTGAAGTAACTGCTGTGGCGGCTTGTCGCTTGAGATGATTATCTGCTTATTACCCTGGTGGAGAGCGTTGAAGGTATGGAAGAACTCATCCTGAGTCTTCTCCTTGCCGGCCAAAAACTGCATGTCGTCGATGATCAGCACGTCGACGCCGCGGTACTTGTCGGTAAAGGCGGAGTTCTTCTTCTTTTGGATTGCTTCGATGAACTCGTTGGTAAACGATTCGATACTGACGTACTCGATGCGCTTGGTGTTGTCCTTGCGCAGGATCTCGTTGCCGACGGCCTGCATCAGGTGGGTCTTACCGAGACCTACGCCACCGTAGATGAAGAGGGGATTGTACTTGGTGCCGGGGCTCTTCGCTACAGCTTGGCAGGCAGCGTGGGCAAACTCATTGCTGGAGCCAACAACGAATGTCTCAAAGGTGTAGCGCGGGTTGAGGTTGTTATTGGCTGCGGGAGATGTCGGCAGGGTCGTCTGCTCGGCTCGGGCCGACTTGTGCTGTGGCGCCGGCTCCGAGCGCTTGGCCGCCGGGTGAGCGGTAGTTGGAGCGTGCGAAGGCTTGGTGTCGGCCGCCTTACCCACTACTTTGTACTCAACCGTATGAATTTTCGGGTCCTGCTTCGATAGTGCGGCCTTGATGTCGCCGTGGTATTTGTTTTCGAGCCATTGCTTGTTGAAGATGTTGGGCACCCCAATGACGATGTGGCCGTCCTCGTTGGATACCACGTAAGTAGGCCGCAGCCAGGTGACGAAGTGCGCCCTCGTCACACTTACTTCCAGTTCACCGAGGACAGACTGCCACAGCCCCTTTACATCAGACATATTCGCTCACGACTCCTAACGTTGAAACCTATGATAAACGAGCATGAGCCTTTTCCACAACGTTGATTTTTGGAGACCGAACGGGTCCTGGGTTTTACACAGTTTGTGCCTTGTTCAAGATAGGAACGCAGTGGAAAAGTGGCTGGGTAAGTGGGGAAAAGCGTGGGGGTAAGCCGAGCATTATTGGGGGCAGGGGCACAGTGTTCGGTGTTGGTGCTGGCGCGTCTTGGCGCGCTTTCGGAGCCCGATACCCGGATGCTGGGGTGATTGAGACGCCGTGCTGGGTTCGACCCGGCGCAAAATGCAGCTATACCATATATTTGGAAAGCGGCGGACAGGGCGCCCTGTCAGCACTTTTCCCGAGATGTGTTCTGGCTACGTCGCCCGCCATACCTACAACGCAGCCCCCGCCACCCTCAAACCGCTAGTTGCGTTGACTAAAGCCTCCAGATAGCGTAATGTATCGAACGTTATGTCGAAGCGAACGTACCAGCCGAAGAAGCGCCGCCGTCAGCGCGTACACGGGTTCATGTCCCGCATGGCCACCCGCGCCGGCCGCATTGTGCTCAAGCGCCGCCGCCTCAAGGGCCGCACCCGCGTCGCTATTTAATTTGCGACTGTAAGGGGGACCCATGCTCGCCCGCCCAAACCGACTCCGTCAAGCCACAGACATTGCCCGCGTCTATAAGAAGGGGACATATGGTGGCGCCGGCGGGGTTTTGTCCGTGAAGGCGCTCGCCTCCGGCCGCCCGACCCCTCGGGTCGTAGTTGTGGTGGGCAAGAAGGTCTCCAAGAAGGCCGTCGTCCGCAACCGCATCCGCCGTCGCATCAGCGGCGAAATCGAGCGCCGCTGGACGACACTGAGAGCCGGTTACGATATAGTTGTAAGTGTCCATACAGATGTGAGTGGCCTGACTTCCGAGGCTTTGGCCAGCCATTTAACGACCGCTTTCGAACGCGCCCGCGTCACCCAATAAACCAATCTGGAGCTAGCAAACCCAAATGTTCGACGCCCTACTGGTCCATCCGCTGTTCAACCTCTTAGCAATTATCTACGCCTACGTCGGCGACTTCGGTGTTGCGATCATCATCCTCACCGTCATCGTCCGCCTCGCCATCTGGCCGCTGGTTACCCGCCAGCTGCACTCGCAAAAGGCCCTGCAAGAACTGCAGCCTGAGCTCAAGAAGATCAAGGAAAAGGCTGCGGGCGACCGTACGCTCGAGGGCCAGCTCACCATGGAGCTCTACAAAGAGCGTGAGATCAACCCGTTTGCATCCTTCCTTCCCCTCCTGATCCAACTGCCCATCTTCTTCGCCCTCTTCATCGTGCTCCAGGAGATCGTCAAAGGCGGCGTCATCGAGAAGATCGCCTACGATTGGGTAGCACAGCTCCCCGCTATTGCCGACATCATTTCCGGCAAGGCAGAGTTCCATCCCACCCTGTTTGGCGCCATTGACCTGACCAAATCGAGCATCCTCCTGGCTGCTCTCTCCGGTCTGTTCCAGTTCATCCAGACCAAGCAGATCACCCCCAAGAAGGCGCCCGGCGACCAGCAGGCCCAGATCATGACCACCATGATGTACCTCTTCCCCGCCCTGACCTTCTTCATCGGCCTCTCCCTGCCTTCCGCTCTCCCCCTCTACTGGGCGACCGCCAGCCTCGTAGCCATCCTGCAGCAGTACCTGGTGCTGAAGCGTGACGTACGCGAACTCGAAGAGGGCACGCCTGAGCCCAAGAAGGTAATCGAAGGCAAGGCCACCGAAAAGGCCCCCGCTAAATCTGACTCATCTAAGGCGCCCGCTCTCACACCGGCGCCCAACACTCTCTCCATACCACCTAAGGCCGACGCGCCTCGTGAGGTAGCCGCTGCTGCGCCTCGTGGCAAGCGCAAGGGCAAGAAGGGTAAAAGGAAGGGATGAGACATGACAGAAACCACCTTAATCGCTAAGCAGCGACTCGAAGAGCTCGTATCTTTTTTTGGCGCCAACGTTAGTGCCGACGCGGACGAGACCGACGACGGCATCGAACTGAGCATCGCCGGCTCTCCTTCAACTCCGCGCCTCATCGGCCACCGCGGCGAGACCCTCCGTGCGATCGAGTACCTGCTCAACCAGATGGTCAAGCGCATCGACCCCGAAGCCCCGCGCGTACTGGTAGACGTGGCCGGCTACAAGCAGGCCCGCAAGGAGTCGCTGCAGGAGCTGGCCTCGGAAGTCGCCAAGCGCGTCATCGACTCGGGCGAGGAAGAGGAGCTCAAGCCCATGAACCCCGCCGAGCGCCGCATCGTCCACATGACCCTGCGCGAGATCGAGGGCATCGAGACCGAATCTCGTGGTGACGGACAGAACCGTCACATCGTCGTCAAACCGGCGTAGCTATTGCCAATGGAAAGGCCCCGTGACGGGGCCTTTTTTGGTTGTCTCTAGAATAGGCATATATCTTGCGTACTCATTAAGCTTATGGTATAATAACTGTTAT
>JAQZBT010000086.1 GCA_029237755.1 Candidatus Saccharimonadota bacterium | reverse complement strand
CGCTGGTGGATGCCAGCGCGCTTGAGGACTCGTTTGGGTGTGATGAACCCGGCGTACATTGGATCATATTTTATCATGTTGGCACGAAGTCCGCGGATTGCTGATGGGGCATAGTTGCAGAAAAGGAGGAAGTGTTATGGATACGAAGGAGTTGATGAGTCAGTTGTCCGACCGGATTGGGAAGACGGCCAACGTGAGGGCGGTATTTGGCGACCCGGTGGGTGAAGGAGAGGACAAGGTGATCCCGGTGGCTCGCGTATCGGTGCGCGGTATTGGTGGTGGCGGCAACGGAGACATGCCGGAAGGAGAAAATAAGGGTAAGGGGTCAGGAATAGGCTTGGGCCTTAACTTGTCCTCAAACCCGGTAGGATTCATCCGAAAGACCGAGAGCGGGTCGGAGTTTGTACCAATTGTGGACCAGAACCGGATGATAATGGCGGCAGCGGGGGTCGCGGCGGCGATGATGTTTGCGGTGCGGACGGGCATTAAGGTGCTGGCGAAGTAGCCTAATCGAGCGACGTAACGGCCTTGAGAGCGTTAACTTTGGCTGCTACGTGCGGGTTTTTGGTCATGGCGGCGGGGTCGGAGAGGAATTTCAGGGCCGCACTGCGGACGCTTGAGAGCAGCTTGGCGTCACCAATGTCGGCTAGTTGGAGGTCAAGGTCGCCGTGTTGGCGGCGGCCATAGATCTGGCCGGGGCCGCGCAGTTCAAGGTCGATCTGGGCAAGGCGGAAGCCGTCTTGCGAGCGTTCAAGGGCTTTGAGACGTTCGGCTGTGCCGGGGCTTTTGGATTCGGCGATGAGGAAACAGTGCGATGGAAAGGCACCCCGGCCGATGCGGCCGCGGAGCTGGTGCAGGGCGGCCAGGCCGAAGCGGTCAGAGCCTTCGATGAGCATGATGGTAGCGTTGGGGACGTCGATGCCGACTTCGATGACGCTGGTGGCGACGAGCAGGTCGATTTTGCCGGCGACGAACTCGTCCATGACGGCTTGTTTTTCGGCCGTTGCGAGGCGGCCGTGAAGCAGGCCAAGTCGGCGCTTTTTGAACGGGCCCTTCTGGAGACGCTCGAATTCCGCGGTGACAGACTTGGCGACAATGACGTCGGAGGCCTCGATGAGCGGACAGACGACGAAGGCCTGGCGGCCCTCGTCGAGCTGAGCGTTGATAAATTCGTAGGCTTTGTCACGGTCCTTACCCTCGACTACGCGGGTAGTGATGGGTTGGCGGCCGGGCGGCAGACCTTCGATGACCGAGATATCTAGGTCGCCGTAGACGGTGAGCTGGAGGGTGCGCGGGATCGGCGTGGCGGTCATGGAGAGCAGGTGCGGCAGGCGGCCGGACTTGGCCTTGAGGTTGGCGCGCTGCTCGACGCCGAAACGGTGCTGTTCGTCGATAATAACGAGGCCAAGATTCGGGAATGTGACTTTTTCTCCGAGCAGCGCCTGGGTACCGATGACGAGCAGCGGTCCCCCTTCCTCGAGGCGCTTGAGAGCGGCGGTGCGCTCAGCGGCCGGCTGCTTGCCGAGGATCACGACTGTGTCGTAGCCAAGCTTCTTCATGAGCGGCGCGACTTTGGCGGCGTGCTGGCGGGCCAGGATTTCGGTCGGGACCATCAGAGCAGCCTGGTAGTCCGAGGCCAGCGCCATGACGGCCGACATGGTGGCGACGACCGTCTTGCCCGAGCCGACGTCGCCTTCGAGCAGGCGGTTCATGGGGCTGGGCTTGTTCATGTCCTGGAAGATTTCCCAGGCAGCCTGCTTCTGGTGGGGTGTCATTTCAAAGTCGAGGGCGTTCACGAAGGCGCGGGCGGCCTCAACCTTGAAGGCGATGGTCGGGGCGGACTCGGTCATAATCTCGTGCTTGATGACGAGTGAGGTCAGCATGAGGTACCAGAGCTCTTCGAAGGCCAGGCGGTGGCGGGCCTTGTTGAGGGCGGATTGTGAGCCGGGGAAGTGGATTTCGCGGAGGGCTTTGGCGAGCGGCATCAGTTTGGCCTCTTCCACGACTTCTGGTGGCAGCGATTCGTCGGTGGCCGCGGCAAGGGGCAGCAGTGGCTGAATAAGCCCGCGCAGTTGCTTGCTCGACAGTCCCTCGGTCTCGGGGTAGACCGGCACAATACGGGCGGTGTCCTTGGTGATACGGCCGGGCTCGACGACTTCGATCGCCGGGGACTGGAGCGCCAGGTCGTTGTTTTTGAACTTGAGCTCGCCGGAGACCAGGACCGGCGTACCGGTGGGGATAGTCTTGGACAGCCACTGCTGGTTGAACCAGATGGCTTTCACCGTGCCGGTGCCGTCGGAGATGATGGCTTCAGTGAGATGAAGTTTGCGGGCGCGGGCGTAGCGCGCGGCGACGCGTTCGACCTCGCCTTTGAATGTGACGTTGCCCGGCCGCATCAGCCGAATCGGAAGAATCTTGGAGAAGTCCTCGTAGCGCCGGGGGTAATGATGGATCAGGTCACCGGCCGTGTTGATACCCAAGCGAGCGAGTTTTTCGGCCATCGTTTTGCCCACCCCCGTGAGGGAGCCGACCGGCCGTTGCTGCCAGTCGTGCATTACTTGGCCTCGAGCTTGAAGAAGCGGCGCTTCCCTACTTGGACCATTTCTCCCCCTTTGAGCTTGGTCGATTCATCGGTGACGGTCTCGCCGTCGATACGGACGCCGTTTTGGACGAGCAGGCGGCGGGCTTCGGAATTGCTGGTGACGACCTTGAACTCGGTGAGGAAATCGAGAATGGTGCGGGATCCATGCAGTTTGATGACTTCGATCTGCTCGTCGGTCGGACCCTGCTTGTCGCGGAAGGTGCGGTTCCAGTCTTCTTCGGCCTTGAGCGCGGCGGCTTCACCGTGGTATTGGCGGACAATATCGCGGGCCAGTGAGGCCTTGGAGTCACGCGGGTTGGCGCCGGCGGCGAGGGTCTTGACCAGCTCGTCGATGGTTTCGAGCGGTAACTCGGTACAGAGCTTGTAGTAGGGAGCGATGAGGTTGTCGGGAATACTCATGACCTTGCCGAACATGTCGACGGGTGCGTCGGCGACGCCGATGTAGTTGTCGAGGCTCTTGCTCATCTTCTTGACCCCATCGAGGCCGACCAGCAGGTCACATGTCCACACGATCTGAGGCTTTTGACCGAGCTTCTTCTGCAGGGCACGTCCGGCCATGAGGTTGAAGAGCTGGTCGTTGCCGCCGAATTCGATGTCGGCCTCAAGAGCGACCGAGTCGTAGGCCTGCATCAGTGGGTAGAGAATTTCGTGGAGGGCAAGTTCCTGGCCGGAGGCCAAGCGGGCGCGGAAGTCTTCACGCTCGATGGTCTGGGCGACCGAGACGTTGGATGCGAGTTGGAGCAGGTCACCGAAGCTGAGCTTGGAGAGCCATTCGGAGTTGTAGCGGATCTCCGCCTTCTTGACGTTTAGGATGAGGCCGACCTGGTCGAGGTAAGTCTTGGCGTTGGCGGCAATCTCTTCGTCGGTCAGCATGGGGCGGGTCTTGGATTTACCCGATGGGTCGCCAATCTTGGTGGTATAATCGCCGATCAGGAAAATGACCGTGTGGCCCATATCCTGAAGTGCTCGCAACTTGCGCAAGACAACCGCATGGCCGATATGCAAATCGGGCCGGGTCGGGTCGACGCCAAGCTTGATGCGGAGCTTGCGCCCCGACTTTAGAGCCGCTTCGAGCTCTTCTTTAACAATAATCTGGTCAACACCGCGCGTAAGTAGATCGTCCATATGGCTACGAGTTTAGCACGCCTCAGGCAAAACCCAGCTTTGCGTGCTTCAATATATGCATAGCAGTTAAGCCTAAGTGGTATAATGCTAGGGTAATTATTGTATGTAGAGGTAGCATGCCTAAACGACGTGTACGCCGACCGGCCCGGGCGATCGAAGACCATACGCCTGGA
>JAQZBT010000085.1 GCA_029237755.1 Candidatus Saccharimonadota bacterium | reverse complement strand
AAATCGCATTCAATGCGCGCGTAATGGGTGCATCCTGCACCAGGTTCTGGACCGCCTTGGGGTTCTTCGCCTCAACTTTGGGGTGGTCATCGACTTTGGCGATGTCCAGCGCTCCCGCCACATCGGCGCCGATGTCGGTATGGAACATGCCCAGCACATGATCGATAGAGGCACGCGAAGCCAGGTACACGGTAATAGTGTGGCCGACCTTGCGGCTCAGGAAGTCGACAGCCTGGATGTTGGTCGGGTCGAGCATACCGACCGCCAGGCGGCCCTGCTGCATACCAAATGGCACCGCCATGTAGGTCTCAGCCGTTTCGCGCGACAGGAGCTTCAGCACGTCTTCCGGCACCATGATGGTGTTGAGATTGACGTACGGCACACCCATGGCTTGAGCGGAAATGCGCGTGAGGTCTTCCTCGCCAACGAGGTTCTTCTCGGCAATATAGGCGATCAGCGGCTTGGAGGCCTTCAGGGCATCGATTTTAGCCGTCTCGAGGTCTTCTGCCTTGAGCAGTTTGCCCTCAAGCAGGAGTTCTTCGATCTTCTTTTGACTCTCGACGGATAGCATAGCCTACCTCCCCCCGGTCACAACCAGGTTACTGCCCGCCAAAGGGCTTGGTATTGCCCAGGCCTGTCAGGTCTACCGGCGAGTTGAAGTTCACAACCTTGGAGTCGTCGGTCAGCTGGGCCATGGCTTCATCATTGAACCCACTGGGGATCTTGCCAATCACATCGACTTCAGTCGTCTTCTTGTCGGCTGACTTGGGCATCAGCTGGGTGTACCCCAGATAACCGGCGCCCAGCAGAATCACGACGGCGACAAGTAGAAGCACTACATCTTTGGTTTTCATTTCACCGTCTCCTTGCCAAATGGCAGCTCAGATGACTTCTGGAAGTATGTTTCGAGGCTGACGTTCACATCTAGAGAGGTCGGCGTGCCCAATATCTGCATGCCGGTGATGCGCATCGGCCGGGCAGACTTCTCGAGGTGGTCGAGCATATTCAGGAATGCTCCGTAGGTACCCTTAACGTTAATGGTAAAGGCGTAGGTTTCAGGCTTGGGGGTCACCGATACCGTTTCGGCGGCAGGAGTAGCAGCTGGGGTCGCACCGGTCTCAGTCGAAGCGGATGCCGGCTCGGCAGTCGTAGGCACGGCCGTTACGCCCGGCAGAGCCGCAGTCACCAGCGATTCGGTCACCGATGTCAGTGCCACAGGCGCGTCCAGCGACATATTCTCAAGCGTCACCAACAGGCTGGGGAAATCGCTGTGTATGGGCAGTGCGTCCTCGAGCAATACCCTCTCGTTGCCAAGGTCACGGTAGGCTTCAATCAGGTTCGGCGCGGCCAGGATGTTCTCCTTGAGCTGCTTCTCGGCAGCCAGCTTCTTCGATACCAGTTTAGAGTCGAGCGTAATCGTCTTGATCAGGAAGTTGACCGCCAGGGCCGACACTCCGATCACCAGGAAACTCACCAGCAACAGGATGATGATCAAATTGTTATTGGACATATTCTTGGTGGGGTTGGTGCTATTCGCCACTGAAGGCTCCTGTCTGTATCGTCGCGTTCATACTAAATGCGACACCGGTAGTATCCTGACTCACGTTAAGTAGCTTCACATCGGTAAAATACGGTGAGTTAGCCGAGTTGGCGTTTGGACCCACGGTCACGTTGTAGCGCTCCACTGCCCGGGCCAGCTTAGCCACGGCAGCGTAACTCTTGCCTAGACCCTTCACCACCAGCGCATTGGAGGCATCGACTCCCAGCGACTGCAGAGTTATGTCTGTCGGATCGGCTGACTCATAGGCTTTAAAGAAATTGGTGTACAAGACGCGCTTGTCATAAAGTCCGGGCTGGCCGTCGATGCCGTGCAGCGAATTCAGGTGGTCAGCCGCCGTCAGTGCCTCGGGCAGGTCTTCCATGCGTTCCAGCTCGCCCTTCTTCTGGTCGATGCTGTTGTTGAGGTTGTTGATAACCACTTTTTGCCCGGTCGAGAAGATCACCAGCAGCAGCACCACGCCACCACAGATTGACCAAACGAGCACGGAGATACCGCTCACCAGTTGGCGGCGGCGACGCTCCCTGAGTTTGGCCTGCCGCAGATCGGGCAGCAGGTTGATCAGAATGCTCATCCGATATATCCCCTACCCGCCAAACCGACGGCAGCAGCGTATTCACTCGACAGGCTCATCAGCTTCTCTTGCAGACCGGCCGGGTAGGAGACGTTGCCCCATGCGTTACCAAACTCTACCGGCAGACCGGTGGAGTTTGCCAGGAACGGTCCCAACTCCGGCAGAGCCGAAGCGCTGCCTGTTACCACCAGCTTCTCAATCTTCACTTCCGGATAGCGGCCGGTGAAGTACTTGGCAGACTTCTCCACTTCCGATACCAGGTTGTCCAGCGTCGGCTTGATAGCCTTGAAGACCTGGCCCTCCAGCTTCGACTGAGTCAGACCAAACTTATAGGTAAATTGCGTAGCCTGGACTTCGTCGAGGCCCAGGTTCTGTGCGACACTGCGCACGAATGTCAGACCGCCCACCGAGACTGACCGGATCAGGCGCGGGGCGTTGTTCCATACGATCGAGATATCAGATTCCAAGGCGCCGAAGTCCACCATCGCCACCGCCAGCGCATTTGTCGGTACCAGTGCCCGCGCTACAGCCGTGGCGTTGGCTTCAAGGGCCAGCGGCTCCAGCCCGGCCTTCTCCAGAATTGCCATGTAGCGGTCTACCGCCGAGACAGGAGCGGCCACCAGGAGAACCTCCAGCTGCTTGCCGTCCTTGCTCTGGTCGATTACTGCCCAGTCCAGCTTCACCTGGTCGAGCGCCATCGGGATGTACTGCTCAGCCTGGTAGCGGATTGCCTTCGCCAGCTGAGCGTTGTCGATCTTCGGCGTCGTAATGACGGTCGCAAAAACTTTGTTGGCCGGCAGTCCGACCACTACGTGCTTCAGCGATACGCGGTTCTCGCGCACCAGCTGCTTCACCAATTCCGAAATCTTGTCTTGGTCCATTTTGGAGTCACTCGACGTCAGGTTGGCCGGCACCGGCAGTGCGCCATACGCCACCAACGCCGGGTGTTGACTACCCCGCCGCAGCTGCACCAAGCGGATCGCTGTTGACCCGATATCCAGCCCGAAGAACTCCGTATCTTTAACGAATAATCCCATTAGCTTAACTTTACCATAACCATTATGCCCATCAAATACTCACCTTCTTTTGACGATTAGAATAGCGGCTGTCTCTCTCCCTGCCCTTCCAGCAAGCGGTCATCCACGGAAGAGTCGAAGAAGCGAGGCGGGTTGAGATAGAGCTGCGGAATCAGAGTCACAATTTCGCCCGGTGCCGTAGCTTGCCCGTTTTGGGCTGAGCCGTTGAACGGTCCCTTGCGTTGGAACAGGATGTTGCGGGCCATCAGGAAGCCATTGACCGACAGAGTGTTCGAGCAGGTAACCGCCGGCAGCGGAGACACCGTGACCGCCTCGGTGCAGGTGTTGATAACGTTGTTGGAGAATAGGTACGCGTCGACCCGGATCACACCGCTATTGATGTTTATCGGGCCGAAGGAGGCAATGCCCAGTGACGGCACCTCGTGCGGGTCACCGAATGTTACTGGAGTGATAGAAATTGGTCCATTTATGGTCACCGTGCCGCTGACGATAATTGTGAGCTTGCGCGTTACCGTACCTGACAACTGCGCATCACCGGTAATAAAGACTGTCTCGATCCCACCCGGCAAAGCCGCGAATGACGAGAGATTATACGGGCCGGGCGGCCGGGTCACATAACCGGTTCCGCCGCCAGTCCTATAGTCCTGAGCCGCCTGATAGATATCTGAAAGCGGATATGCCGGGTACCGCAGAGGCTGATACTACGTATTGAGTATGTGAGGTACTGCTCGGGTTACCCTGTACAAAGCCGGATGCCGGTGCACAGTTATCCCCTATTCCGCCCCCGGCATGGGTATCGCCGTTACGGCCGATGAAGCTGGGATAGCGCATGGATACCACTCTTATCGTTACGACATCGGTTTTGACCAAACCTGTCTCGTCCGCCGGTCTATAACTGACAAGGAACGTCAGTGTCGTCCCTACCGGGGTCGTCGGATTGACCGTGAAGTTCAAAGTAGCCGAAGCCTGCGCCATGGTCGGACTCATTGCCGCGGTATTCCAATACCAATAGGTAGTGAATCCGCGACTGGTCTGGTACTGCGTCAGGTTTGTCTGGCTCACCCCGCTAATGTTGCCTGGGTTTGAGATCTGCAATTGCCCCGGCTCGGACCACGACGGGCCCGTGTTGCGTATCGCAGCTCGCACCGATGTGGTCGCTCCCGCCACAACCGTCGCCGTCGGCGTCGTACCCGACAAGTTGACCTCATAGAACGCCGCCGGCAGGCCCGGCAGGTCACCCACCGGGTTGGCACAGTCGCGGCGAATCATATATACGACATCGAGATTCGTATTGAAGAAAAAGATGTGGTCCTGGATATAAGTGTCGCTGCAGTTGCTGTTGGTCGAAGTCATACGATAGGGTGCCACGTCATCGTTGACCGCACCGTCGTTCTGGCCGATGGTGTTGATCGTCCCGCAATCGAGCAGGTAGTTGCGGTGGAAATCGATCCTTCCGTTGGGACCTACCCAGGTACCGGCAGCATTCGTACCCTGGGAGCTCATAGCCCTGATCCGGTTCTCCCACTCATCGATACACGCTACCCGGGGGCAACGCGTCGCATGGGTTGTCGTCACTTGGCCGCGCGCCACGCCGCCGTTGAAGCCCAGCATCGACAGCACAATGAACCGCGACGAGTTACGATACCAGTCATTACCGGAGTTGATACCGTTGCGCACGACGCTTATCAGTTCCGTCGGGTTGTCGACATTCACCCCAGTGCCAAACGGATTATTGAAACCTCCATCATAGACGTCTCGTCCAGTACCGGGGCCATTGTAGTCGTTATCAAAGTAACCGCAGTGGTCTTCCACACCGTACATGATGTGCGAAGTCCCCCGGCAGTGCGTCGCTTCAGCCGGCTGCGAGACGGCCAATGCAGCCCCACCCAGGATCAGCCAACCGGCCAGCAATAGTAGTTTGCGCCCCCGGCTCATTCTTGCGGCCCCTGCTCCAGCTCCAGCTGCAGCTGCTTTATCTCACTGTCGCCTCCGGCCAGATCCTTCTTCTTGAGGTCATCGATGGCCTGCTGATAGTAGGTCTTGGCCTCGTCTTTCTGACCGCTATGCCAGAGCGCCCGCGCCAGCAGCACCGCGTCGCCCCGGTCGTCGGGCAAAACCTCCCGCTTCTTCTTCAGATACTCCACGGCTTTCGCGTAATTGCCAGAGTCATAATATGTAAGCCCGAGCGCTACGTAGACCCGGGCCTTGTCCTTATTATTGGATATCCGCTGCAGGGTCTTTTCCAGCGATGCGATGGCCTTGGTGTCGCTACCCTCATTACGGAGATCCTCGGCCTTCTGGAGCTCGGCGTTTACGTCCAGCCGCAATATTCCCAAGCGGTACATCAAGTCGGTCAATGGATCCCGAAACACCAGCCCGAGGATTAACAGTAACGCGACAACGACCG
>JAQZBT010000011.1 GCA_029237755.1 Candidatus Saccharimonadota bacterium | reverse complement strand
CGGCCAGCCAGAGCTTGTTGGCGAAGAAGGGAGCCTTGTTGGTGGGGTCGATATTGAGCTCTTCGTGACCGTTGCGGGTGTGTGCCTGGATGTCCCAGTGCCCCGATTTTTGCATGCTCTTGAGCTCAGACTCGGAGAGGTAGTAGACGCTGGAGAGGCCGCTCAGCGACTTCTGGGTAATGACAAACATGGTGGCACGGTAGCCGAAGGCCTCGAGTAGCGGCTGTGAGGCGTAGTAGGAGTCTTTGCGGCCGTCATCGAAGGTCAGCATGAACGACTTCTCGGGTACGGATTTACCGTTGTAGATGAAGTCGTAGTACTCCTGCATCGAAATCGTGCGGTAGCCGGCTTGCTTCAGTGCCAGCATCTGAGCCGAGAAGTCCTGGATGGAGGTGTCTTCCCCACTGGACTTGCCGGCGACCAGACCGTGGTAGACGAGCACCGGGACGGAGGTCGTGTTGGTACTGGAGGCGCGTACGTCGAGCGGGTTCGATAGCTTGTAACGGATGGCGGTCTCGTAGGCCTTGTAGTAGTGGAGCCGGAAGTTGTGGATGCTCTCCTGGTGCTTGGCATAGAAGTTCACGCCAAAACCAAACACCACCATGATGAGGGCGATTGGCAACACGCGCGTGAACGCGAAGGTGCGGTAGGAGAAGGTCTTTGGAGCGGGCTTTTTCATCGGGTTCCCCAACGCGAGTCACGGATGGTGGCGATCGCATAGATTAACTGCCAGGACAGGGCGATGGAATAGACGGCTGATCCGACTACGGCGCCCAGCCAGCGGCGGTCATTGGCGTAGATGCGGTAGTAGAGGCCGTAGATGATACACATCAATACGACGCCGAAGAAGTAGTAGAGCGGGAAACGGTGGTAGGTGGCGGGATACCAGATGAGGGCCTTGAGCACGACGAACGGGGCGGCCAGCGGTAGGATCAGGGCCAGATAGAACGAGATACTCATGAGCGGGTTGCGCTTCCACATGAAGGCGCTGGCCCGGACACATTCGCGGAACCAGGACTTCTTCCAACGCAGTTGTTGCTTGAGATACTGACGGTAGTTGTCAGGAGCGAAGGTGTAGACCTTGGCCTTGGGAGCGTAAAGGGCGTCGTAGCCGGCGCGCAGCAGGATGTTGGTAAGGCTGCGGTCGTCACCATAGGTGCAGACGACACCCAGGAAGCGCTGGTTGAGCCACTCTTCGATGTATGGCATCAGATACTCGCGGCGGTAGGCGCTGCAGGAACCGGAGCAGCAGGTGACGGTGCCGAAGACCGACTCAGCACCCTTGTAGGCCTTGAAGGCGACGAAGTAGCGGACAGCCTGCATCTTGGTGAGCAGGTTGACGTTTTCGTTGGCGACGTAGCAGTGCGCGGTAGTAGCGCCGACCTTGGGGTCTTCGAAGTACTTGATGAGTTCGCGGGTGGTGTCTTTTTCGATGAAGCTGTCTGAGTCGACAAACAACATGATGTCGCTGGAAGACTCTTTGATACAGGCGGCCATACCATGGCGCTTGCCTTGGTTGACCTTCCAGTCGATGACCTTAGCGGTGACACCCTGGGCTTGGGCGTCTTTAGCGGCGCGCTCCATCTCACCGAGTGTGTTGTCGGTCGAGCCGTCGTTGACGACGATGATGTCGAATTTGTCTTTGGGATAGTCGATTTCGGAGATGCGCATGACCGTCTCGTAGATGTTCTCTTCCTCGTTCTTGGAAGGAACGCCGAAGGTAACGGTGGGAGTATAGGCCGGGTCGTAGGCCTCATCGTGAGTCTCGTAGAAGTGGGCGACCAGGAAGCGTGACAGCAGGTAGAGTGACACCGCTAGGCTGTAGAAGAGTAGCAGCCAACCGCCGTCGAAGTTTTGCAGGTTGACGAACTTGATCAGCAGGACGATGTAGATGAGGAAAAAGATAGCCGTCCAGCTACCCAGGCGTAATTTACCTACGGCCGTGGAGTCGTACCAGTTGGCGAAGCGGTTGGCTTTTCGGGACAGTGAGGAACGTTTCTTCTTGGACATGAGCTAGCGGCCGATCCCCCTGTAGGTGAAACCGGCACTGGTCAGCGCCGACTTGTTGAGGCAGTTGCGGCCGTCGACGATGATGTTGACGCCCGCGTCCTTGAAGTCTTCAGGGCTTAATTGTACGTACTCTCGGTGGGCAGTAGCGATAATCACGGCATCGGCACCCTTCATGGCAGAAGTGAGCTCGAGCTGACTACGGCCCTCGGTGTTTTCGAAGAAGGCGAACTCTTCCGGAACGCCGGAGAAGCTGCGCTTGTACTCGCCATAGCCATGGATGTAGGGGTCGTGGACTACGATGTCTGCGCCGCGCTCAGAGAGGTGCTCCAGGATGCGCAATGACGGGCTCTCGCGCAGGTCGCCCACGTTGGCCTTATAAGAAAGGCCCATGACGGCGACCTTGGCGCCTTTCATGGAGCGGCCGTGGTGCTCAAGGGCTGACTCGACCTGGTCGACAGTAAATTCAGGCATCTGGTTGTTGATCGAACGGGCCGATGAGAGGAAGTCGTGCTCGAAACCGTTTTTGCGGGCGTATTCGATGAGGTAGTAAGGGTCGACTGGAATGCAGTGGCCGCCGACGCCGGCGCCCGGGTAGTGCGGCATGAAGGCAAAAGGCTTGGTGGCGGCGCCGTTGATGACGTTGACGACATCGATGCCGAGCTTGGTGAACGACATGGCGAGCTCATTGACGAAGGCGATGTTGACGTCACGGAAGGAGTTTTCGACCACCTTGACGGCTTCAGCCTCCTTTAGTGAACCCATGCGACGGATGGGGGCGTCGACGATGCGGGAGTAGAACTCGTAGGCGAGGTCGAGGCTCTTCTGGTCGTGGCCGCCGACGACGCGGGCGATGTTACCGACGTTCCACTTGGGGTCGCCGGGGTTGATGCGCTCGGGGCAGTGGGCCAAAAAGAAATCGACGCCGCACTTGAGTCCGGACTGCTTCTCAAGGAGAGGCAGCACGACTTCGTCGCAGACGCCAGGATTGATAGTGGATTCGATGACGACGAGTTGGCCGGGGCGCAGGCGCCGGGCGATCTCAGTGCAGGCGGAAATGACGGGGCCAAGATCCGGAGTGTAGGTCTCGTCTACCGGGGTAGGTACGCAGACGATGATGGATGCGACTTCGCGTAGACGTTCGTAATCTTGAGTGACATCCAGTTGATTATCTGCCAGCCAAGTCGTGACCGATTCTTCGACGAACGGGCTCACACCCGCCCGGATCATATCGACTTTGCGCTTGTCATATTCCAAGCCGGTAACCCGGTAACCCTTGTTTTGCGCCAAGATAGCCAAGGGAAGACCAACGTAACCCAGCCCCACTACTGCAACTGAATTGTCGTGCACCAAAACCACTCCTCACGTCCAGTCAAAACCGACTGGCGTTCACATTATCGTCTCTATTCACAAAAACAGCGAGTGCTACACCACTAGCGCTCAATAACAGTTTTGACATTACACTTTTTTGACCGTGTTGGCAAATTGTTTTGTGGAAATTGCCATGAGAGCCGCGAAATTAGCGAAAGTTCCGATATTTTGCCCAAATTCAGCACGAAACATTGTAAGAATAACTACTATGAAATCCTTTTGAGAATGGCTTTGAGGTCGATTCCTTTGCCGATGACCGGCCGCCATAAGTCCCCTACCTCGCTCAGACGCGACTGGATGTTTTTGATGGTGAATTGCTGGGGTGTCAAACCTGATTCTACCTCATTCCAATCGAGAGGGGTCGAGACTGTGGCGTGTGGTTTGGGCCGCACCGAATAGACCGAGGCCAGAGTCTGGCCGCGGCGGTTTTGGAGGAAGTCCAGGTAGACCTTGTTTTGGCGGTTTTTGGGCAGCCGAACGACACTGGTGATGTCGGGAAGGCGTGAGTTGACCAGGTTGGCGATGAGTTGCCCAAACATTTTGCACTGGTCGTAATCGTACTTGGCGCCGAGGGGGATGAAGATGTGGATGCCGGTGGCGCCGGAGGTCTTGGGGTAGCTCGGCACGTCCAGTTCGTCCAGTACTTCGTGGACGACGCGGGCGGTGCGGATGACGGCGTCGAAGCCGATATCCTCGGGATCAAGATCGATGACGCACCAGTCGGGATGCTCGGGCTTGGTGCTGCGGGAGTTCCAGGGGTTGAGTTCGATGCACCCGAGATTGACCATGTAGGCTAGCGTGGCTTCGTTTTGGCACAGGAGGTATTCGATTGGGCCCTGGTGTGATTCGGACGGCACGCTGATAGTTTTGGCCCAATCAGGGGCGTCCCCCTTCATGTCCTTGTGATAGAAACTGGCGCCGGTGATGCCGTTGGGGAACCGGTTCAGTGACTGCGGCCGGTCCTTGAGGTACGGGAGTAAGGTGTCGGCGATGCCGAGGTAGTGGTCGAGCAGGTCGCCCTTGGTGTACTTGTCGTCGGGCCAGAAGACTTTGTCGCGGTGCGTGAACTTTACTTTATGGCGGTTCAGGGTCAGGAACTCTTCCCCGTCTTTGGATTTTGCTTTGTCGCTTCGCGACTTCCCTGCGGTGTTTGCAGGTTTGGCATCGGCCGGTGCTACCGGTTGCTCGCGCACGACTTCACGGGCGTCCTTGTCGGCGCGCAGTCCGAGGAAGACGGGGTGGCGCATAGAGCCATCCCCGGTCCATTCGGTGAAGGAGATTTCGCATACCAACACCGGGTCGACCCAGACGGCGGGCTCGTTGGTCTTGGGCTCAGGTTTGACCGGGCAATCCGGCCGGCGCAGGGACTGGAGGCGGTCGAAGATATCACCCAGGGTGGTTTCGTTGAAGCCGGTGCCGGAGTGGCCGGCGTATACGAGCTGACCGTCGCGGTAGATGCCCAGGACCAGGGCACCGAAATACTGGCGTCCGGCGCGCGGTTTGGTATAGCCGATAATGACGGCTTCTTGGCGGAGGCTGGCCTTGATCTTGAGCCAGTCACGCGAGCGTTTGCCAGGCAGGTAGAGGCTGGACGAGCGCTTAGCCATGAGACCCTCGAGACCGTTTGATTTAGCCTGGGCGAACAGGGCTGTGCCGTGCTCGATCAGGGGTTCTGATAGCTTGAGGTGGTCGCCCTGAGGCAGCGTGCGGCGCAGCAGGTCCTGGCGATCTGACAGCGGCAGCGAGGTGAGGTCGTGGCCGTCGAGGTGGAGCAGGTCGAAGGCGTAGAAGACGAGGCGGCCGTCGCCGGTACGGAGGTAGTTTTGCAGCTTTTGAAAATCTGACTTGCCCGAGTCGTCCACTATTACCACTTCCCCATCGATGATGGTGGGTATCTGTAGCTGCTCGAGGTCCTTGGCTACCGGTGCAAAGCGCTCGGTGTAGTCCTGGGTGTTTCTCGAGAGCAGCTTGACGCCTTGGGACTCTACGCGGGCCAGGATGCGGTAGCCGTCCCATTTAATCTCATAGCGCCAGTCGGGGTCGTCGAACGGCTCGGTGGCCGTCTCCGCGAGCATAGGATGGACATCTGCCGGCAGCTTGCGCTCGGGGGTGCCCGAGAGGTCCGTCTCGATATGCTCGACGGGAGCGTGGTCCTTGATCTCATCAAGTGTGCGGCCGGTGACAGCAGAGCGGTCCTGAGCGGTCACGTCATCCGTGCCGGCGTATTCGTCCTTTTGGGCTTTTACCAGGAGCCAGGCGTTCTCTTCGTCGGAGTGCTCCATCTTGATGAGCGCAAACTCGCCCTTGAGTTTGGTGCCATGCAGGATGAAAGTGATGTGTCCTTTGTGCAGACCTTCGCGGGCGAGTTTGTCGTCGTGCTCGCGGTCGCCGGTGGCGTGGAGCGGTTCGTAAGTGCCCTCGTCCCAGACCATCACCGGTCCGGCGCCGTAGTTGCCCTTGGGGATGACGCCTTCGAAGGTGCGGTAGTCGAACGGGTGGTCCTCTGTCTGCATGGCGAGGTGCTTGTCCTGGGGGTTGAGCGAGGGGCCTTTGGGAACGGCCCAACTCTTGAGCACCCCTTCCATCTCGAGCCGGAAGTCATAGTGCAGCCGGGTGGCGTCGTGTTTTTGGACGACGAAGCGCAGCGGTTCGTGCTCTGAGTCATGCCGGGCACCGGCCGGTTCCGGTGTGTCATCGAACTTGCGTTTGGAATGGTATTCGTCGAGGGCCATGAGGTTATTGTAGTGCTGGTACTGAGTGGTGCAATGGTGATTTGCCCATAGCCAAGGGCTAATCCCGAGGTGTATAAAGGAGCGCACTAACCTGAGGAGTGGGCGATGCTGGGTAACGCGAAGGCCGTAGCAACGGTAGCAGTGGAAGATATAAAGGAAGCAAAAAAGTTCTACGAAGGCACATTAGGCCTAAAGCCGGAGTTGGAAATGGACGGCTGGACCCAATACGAATGTGGCGACGGCACGTCTTTGGCGGTCTACCCGTCCCACTTTGCCGGCACCAACGAAGCGACGAGTGTGACATTCGGCGTCGAGGACGTCGAATCTGAGGTAAAGGAACTCAAGGCTAAGGGTGTGGAATTCGAAGACTATGACACGCCTGACCTCAAGACTGTCGAGGGTATTGCTGACGGCGGAGAGGATGGTAAGATCGCCTGGTTCAGGGACCCTTCCGGCAATATCCTGGCCATCGCCCAGACCGGCCAATAGGGATTATTTTTTCACTTCTTCGAGTGAGGCCTTAAGGGCGGCCATGAGGTCTTTGACGGGGGCAGCCTCCGCCGGTTTACCAGCCGGAGCGGGTTGCCCCTTCACTTTGGCTTCGATGCGGGCCTCGATCTCCTCGGTATAGGTGTCGTGGAAATCCTCGGGAATGAAGGGTTCGGTCATCTGGTCGATGAGCTTGAGCGCCATGTCGATCTCTTTTTTTTCGCTCTCGGCAGTGGGCAGCTTAAGGCCACCAGGCGATCTCAGATCGGCGGGGAAACGCATCTGGTTTAGCACCAGGACACTGCCCACGGTCTTGATGAGCGCCAGGTGTTCGCGTTGGCGGAGGACAAATTTGGCGACGGCCAGCTTGTTGGATTGGCGCAGGGCTTCGCGGAGCAGGGAGTAGGCCTTGTCGGCGCCTTTTTGCGGCTCCAGGTAGTAGGGCCGCTCGAGGTAGCGCACGTCGATCTGGTGCTCATCGGTGAACTCAACGATATCGACTGTGGAAGTCTTCTTGGCGTCGGCGGCTTCGAAGTCCTCGTCGGTGATCAAGACAAACTCGCCGTCGGCGTACTCGAAGCCTTTGACGATGTCCTTGAACGGCACTTCAATCTCCTCCTCCGAGCAGATTTTGGCGTAGCGGATGGGCGCCTTGTCCTTGGCGTGGAGCATGCGCAGATCGATGCCGTCGCGGGATTCGGAAGCGGAGTAAAGCTTGATCGGAATGTTGACGAGGCCAAACGAAATTGAGCCGGTCCAGATTGCACGCATGTAAGTGTTCCTCTAGTGTTTGAGGCTACTGTAACGCAAAAAACGCGATAAGGCATGCGGCAGAACTCCAAACTGGTATGATGAAGGATATGCAAAGTACCCTTCACGCACTCAAGTTCTTCAGACTGCCACTATTCATATTGTTCGCCGGCATTTTTGCCGGTTTTTATATTGGCGGGTGGGAGCAAGGAATCGTCGTGGCGATTCTGGCCATCCTGGAAATCTCGCTCTCGTTCGATAATGCCGTTCTCAATGCCGGTGTACTGCAGCGACTGGGCCACTTCTGGCGAACCATGTTCTTGACGGTAGGAATACTGGTGGCTGTCATCGGAATGCGTCTGATATTCCCGATCGTAATTGTGATGGTGACCGCAGGCCTCAGTTTTCAGAAGGTTATAGACCTGGCCTTAAACCATCCGGAAATCTACGCCAAGGAGCTCACTTCCGCGCACCCGTCGATTGCCGCGTTTGGCGGGATGTTCCTGCTCATGATCTTCCTGGACTTCCTGCTTAATGAAGCCAAGCGGGTGCATTGGGTGAATCTGATTGAGGCGCCGCTGGCGAAGGCCGGACAACTTAAGACCCTCTCGTCTCTGATTGCACTGGTACTCCTGCTGATCGCAGCCAAATCGTCAGGACACATGGAAGAGGTCCTGGTAGCCGGAGTGTTGGGTCAGGTCACTTACCTGCTTGTGACCGGCCTCACGCGACTATTTGAGCATGTGGGCGGCCTGACTGATGAGTCTAAGCACGGTACCGGCAAAGTGGTGATGGCCACAGGCAAAGCGGCCTTTATGCTGTTCGTGTACTTGAACGTACTGGACGCTTCGTTCTCGTTCGACGGTGTGATCGCGGCCTTCGCCGTGAGCACCAACGTGATTACGATTGCACTGGGTCTGGGCATCGGCGCTTTCTTCATCCGGGAGCTGACCATCTGGCTGGTCGAGCATGACACCCTGAAAGAGTTCAAATACCTGGAACACGGTGCCCACTATGCGGTCGGCGCCTTGGCGGTACTGATGGGAGTGAGCCTGGTCTACCACGTCCCGGAAGCGGTGACGGGGCTGATTGGGGCTGGATTGATTGCATTGTCGTTGATGTC
The DNA here is from genome assembly GCA_029237755.1 of Candidatus Saccharimonadota bacterium. GTDB lineage: Bacteria > Patescibacteriota > Saccharimonadia > UBA4664 > UBA4664 > JAQZBT01. The sequence continues at coordinate 6,045 of JAQZBT010000011.1, read as the reverse complement.
TTCGGTGGCGGCGCGGCCTAAAACTACCGAACCGTAGTCGTCTTTTCCGAAACAGGAGTTATTCCGGTCCTAAAACAAGTATCGATCCGCCCAATTAGGAAGATCGATACCAGTAGTGCGCAGTGCCATCATCCATATCTCGCTGTGATATGCGGCGGAGTCGGTTGCGCTGCTATGTGGCGTACGTCTCTTTGTACGTCTTGCTGCGCTGCCCGCTGCCCGGCATTTCATCTCGAGATCCAGCTAAAATGCTGGCCAATGATGGGGTTTTGTACCCACTTGAGAGATGTGAGCACGAGTTAAATTTTGTCAGTCAGCGATGGAAAATGCTTAGGGCGTACTTACAAGAAACCCGCTTGTGAGCGGGATGTTTCTTGCCAAATTGCACATAGTGCTAATGCTTATACCAGGCGGCCTACGATGCCGGCGAGTTGGCTGGGGACGATGTCGGCTTTGATGATATAGCCGTCGGCCTGAGCCTTGAGGGCTTCCTGGCTGGTCTTGTCCTGGGCCAGGTTGGTGAGGATGACGATTTTGGTCTTGGGGCTCCCCTTGCCGTCTTCGCCGCGCAGTGCTTGCAGTACTTCGATGCCGGTCTTCTGGGGCATCATGATGTCGAGCAGGATGAGGTCGTACTCCTTGGCCTCCGCCTTCTTGAGGCCCTCTTCGCCGTTGTAAGCGAACTCAACGGCGTAACCCTCGCGTTCGAGGACCCGGGCGTACATCTCGGCTATGGGTTTGTCGTCTTCAATGAATAGGATGGTCTTTGATCCAGCCATGGGCTCCTCTTGGTGTAATGGTTTGGGTAACGGGTGGTTTGGAATTATTATCCTCGGGCGCATCGGCGGACGCAACCGTAGCGGCCTTCAGGGGCAGGCGGAAACTGAATGTACTCCCCTCCCCTTCGACCGACTCGGCCCAGATGTGTCCGCCGTGGACATCGACAATGGCTTTGGAGATGAAGAGACCAAGACCGGTGCCGCTAGTCGTGGAGCGCATCTCGTCGACCCGGTAGAACTTCTGGAAGAGGTGGGGCATGGCGTTGGCGGGGATTCCGACGCCGTTATCTTTGACGCTGGTCTCCAGTTCGTGCGGGTGGTGCTCAACGGAGACTGTGATCGTCCCCAGGCCAGGCGCCGTGTGGTTGATGGCGTTTTCGATCAGGTTACCCAGGACCTCGCGTAGACCAAGCGGGTCGGCGTAGAGTGCCGGCAAGCGCATTGGAACTTCGAGTTTCAGTGTACGCTTCTGCTGCTTGGCACGTTCGGAGAACTCGTTTATGACATCTACGAGGAAGACGCGGTAGTCGATCTTCTCGGGCTTGTGCCCGAGCTCGCCATGCTCGATGCGCGAGACATTGAGCAGATTGTGCATTAGACCGCCCAGGTGGTTGGCGGAATCGATACTGCGCTCCAGGAAGTCCCGGTTGGTCTTGGACAGGTGCTTGGCTTCGTGGTGCAGGATGTCGAGATAGCCTTTGATTTCGGTGAGAGGTGTGCGCAGCTCGTGCGCGGCCAGTGCGACGAAGTCGACTTTCATCTGCTCGAGCTGGTGTGACTTGGTGAGGTCGTGGAAGGTGATGAGCGTGGCGATACCGTTAGGGTCTTCGGTCAGCATCTTGGCTTGGACGTCGACGACCAGGGAGGCGCCATCGGCGCGGTAGAGCTCGAGGCCCTTCCATTCACCGACCTTGTTCTCGTTGCCGGTGCGGCTGGCGAGGAACCGCGTCATCACCAGCTCGCCGTTTTGACGGAAGGGCATGACCTTCTCGGACAACTGGCCGGCGACCTCTTCGATCGTGCGGCCAGTGAGCTCGGAGGCGGCCTTGTTGAAGAGGATGATGCGCCCGCTGCGATCGAGAGCGAAGACGCCGTCAGTCATGGCGTTGAGGACGCCGCGCAGCTTGTTGCGCTCGGCTTCGATGATGGATTGCTCGGAAGCGGCTTGAGAGATGGTTTGCTGCAGGCGGGTGGCGACCTGGTCGAGAGCCAGACCGATCTCTTCGAACTCCCGCGTGCCCTGGTGGCTGAATTGGGTCTGGAGGTTACCTTTGGCGAGTTGCTGGACGGTATCGAGGATGCGGCGCACGGGGTGCGATAGAAGCTGCGCGAATATGAGACTAAGAAGGATGGCGGGGAGGATGCCGATGGCGAGATAAGGCCAGATAGGCGCCTGATCCAGGAAATACCGTACAGAGAGCACAAGCAGCACCGGCGTGGCTGATGCCACGAAGAAAAAACCGAGTACCTGGCGCTTAAATTGGTCGGGCTTCACATCATAATTCTAATGCTTATCTGGACCCGTGGCTAGGTATGCTCGTGCTACAATCTGTGGGAGTAATCGGAGAGTGACTTGGCGACAAAAGTACTGATAGCAATCGCATCGCTGGCTTTGGTAGCCCTCGTTGTAGGAGGCGTTCTGGTAATGAAAGGCAGTACCGGGCCGGAGGCTAGTCCTTCTCCCTCGGCAAAGGCAGCTAACGCGAAAGGAGCGACGAGTTTGGAAAAGACTGATATCAAGGTTGGTGAAGGAGCAGAGGCCAAAGAAGGCAGCACCATCACCGTGAAGTACAAGGGCACGTTGCAGGACGGCACCGTGTTTGACTCGACCGAGAAGCAAGGCGGCGAGCCGGCGACCTTCGAGCTGGCCCAGGGTAAGTTGATCGACGGCTGGGTGCAAGGTATACCCGGCATGAAGGTCGGTGGCCAGCGCAAGCTGGTGATCCCGCCGGATCTCGCCTACGGCGAGCAGGGTCAGGGCAGTATCCCGCCCAACTCGACGCTGATCTTTGAGATTGAGCTAGTCGCGGTTCAGTAGTTCGATCTGAAAAGAGGCCCTGCGGGGCCTCTTTTTGTTTTGACTAGTCTTGGCGGTGAGAGTCGCAGTACTCGGCGGTGTGCTGGGTCTTGCACTGGTTGTAGCCGACGACCGCGGTGAAGATCTCTGATTCGATGGGCAGGTTGAGTTGGGTGCCGGTCGGTCCGGCGACCTGCTTGACCTCGACCATAGTGACTCCCCTGCTCAGGTCGTCGATTTGGCGGAACGAGCCACGGGACAGGTCGATGATACGGCCGGTCCAGGCCTCGGGGCCGTAGTCGTTGACGCGGCAAATAACGGTCCTCTGGTTGCTGAGGTTGCGCACGTGCAGAAAGGAGCCGCGCGGGTAGATACGGGAGGCGCAGGTGAGCGAGTCGGGCGCAGGCAGACCGAGGGCGTACCAGGAGGCCTTGCCGACGTTGCCGTTGTTTACAAACACCGGCTTGGGAACGGCGGAGGGTTCGGCTTTGATTTCGAGACTGGAACCGTTCTTGACGGCCACGCTGACCGTTGGCTTGTTCATGGTGATGGCGTACGCCAGGGAACCAACCGACAGGGTGGCCAGACCAATCAGAAAGCTGCGCAAGACGGTGCGCGCGGTCTTCTTTTTGCGGAAGACCTTCTTCCTGGTCAGCGTGTGGACGGCCCGCTTGAGGTGACGCTTGGTGACCGAGTGGGCGGTGCGCAGATGTCTTTTGGCGAGCGCAGGAACACGCTTGAGATGTCTTTTTGTTTTGGCCTTCATTCTTTTATGTTTTTACCATAACCGAGTTGAATCGGCAAATTAGAGGGGCTTGAAGAATTCGATTGTGCGCTGCTTGAGCCCCATGTGCTCGTAGATCTTAATGGCGGCTTTGTTTGAGACATGCGTGCTCAGGCTGATGTGGGTGCAGCCCGCGTCCTTGAAGACCTTGGTGAGGGCGTCGAACAGGGGCTTGCCCTGGTTCTGGCCGCGGTGCTCGGAGTGGACATACCAATCCTTGACGTAGCCCTCCTTGTGGAAGCGCCGGTTGGGCTTTTCCTTGATCTCGCCCGAGATGTAGCCCACTAGCTTGCCGTGGTCGGCGTTGACGAAGGTATAGAACGCCGGTGAGATGTACTCCAAGGCCAGTGCGCTGAGGGCGGCGGTGGTGTCGACATAAGCCCGGAAGGCGGCCTGGTCGGGCGGGAGTTTGGTTTGGGTCTGGCGCTCAAAATCGATCATGAGGTTGAGCAGCTCGTTGAAGTCGTCCTGGGTGGCGGGTCTGACAGGCATAGCGCTAGAAGGTTACCTTCTTGCCGATGGGCACAACCGAGTACCAGGTGTTGCCGGCGTTGAGGGCGACTTCCTTGCCGTCGGCGCCGATGAGTTTGGTACGGGCGTTGTGCGCACTTTTTTGCCAGGTGACGGGAATCGCTTCGCCGTCGCGCAGCACCCAGCCTTGGCCGGAGCCGACCGTTGTGATGCGCATGTGGCCAACGCTGTCCTGGACCGCCATGGAGGTCATCTCGATGACGACATTCTTGACCATGATCTGCTTGCCGGTGTTGCGGTCGACGTGAGGTGCGCCGGCGAGTTTGCGGGCATAGCTGTTGGTGGCTTTGTCGTAGGTGTAATCTACCTGGAAACCGTTGTAGGAGTATTCGATGTGGATGTTGGGGTGCTTGGGAGCAGCGGGCGGCGAATCGGGTTTGCGGGGGCTGGGCGTGAAGGTGGCCGGGGCGGTGAAGTTGTAGCGGGCAAGGATCGGATCAAGCTTGGCCGCCGACGTGTAGAGGTTGTGCGGCGCCCGGCGGTCGGTAGCGCGGTAGGTGGCGGCGGAGGCGATACTCAACGCGTTGAGGCCCTTCAGGCCGGCAGACCCGACCATGTTCAGGGCTTCGGAGCTGCCTCCGGCGTGGAGTACGGGAGAGCCGAACTCTACGCCCCAGCTCACGAAGTACGGACGCAGGCTGCGGACCGGTCCAATGACGGCGGGCTTGTCCTCGAGGAAGAAGGTCTGGAAGCGCGTGATACCCCCTTCAGCCAGAGTCTCATAGACTACACCGGCGCTTTGGAGTCCGGATTGCGGCCGGGCCTGGGCGTGGTTTTCAACGATGACCGAGACGATGGGTTTGTCGGCCAAAGCGGGTGCGACCTGCACTCCGGTGAGGGGTGAGGCTTTAGTGGCCGGTGCAGGAGTGGGCGTGGGCGTGGGAGTGGGCGTCTGTTGGGCAACGACGGGATCGGGCGCGGGTTTGGCAAAGAACCACCCGGCGGCTCCGGCGGCGCCGCCGAAGAAGATAACGGCTACTACCCATAGCAGGGTTTTGCGGTGACGCTTAAACCACGACTCCTCATCGTGGGGTGGAGGCGCAGTTTCCTGGCGCTGAGGCGCGGCGTCTTGGGCTGGCAGATCTTCACGCGGTCCCAGAGCGCGTAAATCTAAAGCATTATGGGACATACAACCACTATACATCACAAAAAATGAGGACCCGGAGGTCCTCATTTTTTGTGATTGGACTAAGACTATACTTCGGGGCCGTCGAAGGCCTTCCAGTCGGCTTCGCCGACGAACTTGGTCAGGTTGCGACCGTCGTACTTACCGCGCAGGGCGTAGCGGACCTGGGTCTTACCGTCCTTGGTGGTGCGCTCGTACTTGGTCTTGGAGACATCGCTCTCGGGAACATCTACTGACTGGCGAGTCTTAACGTCGTAGAAAGAAACACTCATGGGTTTGTTAACCTCACTTTGCTTAAGTGTTTGCACTATAGGTCAGGGTGATTGAGCTTGTCAAACCTGTTGGGCTTAAGCGGTTAGGCACGAACCAGTTTTGTGGCGTGTTCGAGGCGGCGCAGAGTGGTCTCACGACCGAGGACTGCCATGGTCTCAAAGAGGCCGGGAGCGGCGGTGCGGCCGGTGATGGCTGTACGGATGAGTCCGAAGAGCACACCGGTCTTGAGGTCGAGATGTTCAGCTAGAGGACGGACGGCCTCTTCCAGGGATGACTCGGTCCAGTCGGCATCGCCCGCGGCTTTGATGACGTCGAGCAGCGCATTGGCGGCTACTGCCCCCTCCATGTTCTTGGTGAGCTCGTGCTTGACCGGCTGGGGGTCGGTGAAGAAGAAGTCGGTGAGCTCGGGAAGTTCGGAGAGGTACTTGAGGCGGTCCTGGACGAGTTTGAGGACGGCCAGGCGGTACGGGTCGTCGGATGGCTTGGCCTCGGCCGGCCAGAAGCCGTCGCTGCGGCGCAAGAGCTCGTCGGTGGG
>JAQZBT010000010.1 GCA_029237755.1 Candidatus Saccharimonadota bacterium | reverse complement strand
TTCTCCTTCATGTCCTCGGGAATCTCGCCCACGATGAGCTCGTGGTCCTTGTAGTCCTTGTAGGTGTAGGCCTTCATTTCGATGAGGTCGACGACGCCGTTGATCTCTTGCTCGAAACCGATGGGCAGATGGATGGCGTAGGCACGCTTGTTGAGACGGGTGTGGATCGACTCGAGCGACTTGTAGAAGTCACCGCCGGTCTGGTTGATCTTGTTGATGAAACAGATGCGAGGGACGCCGTACTTGTCGGCCTGGCGCCAGACGGTCTCGGACTGCGGCTCGACGCCCATCTTGCCGTCGAAGACGGTGACGGCGCCGTCGAGGACACGCAGCGAACGCTCGACCTCGACGGTGAAGTCGATGTGGCCGGGGGTGTCGATGATGTTGATGCGTTTGCCCTTCCAGAAACAGGTCGTGGCGGCTGAGGTGATGGTAATGCCGCGCTCGCGCTCCTGCTCCATCCAGTCCATGGTGGCCTCGCCCTGGTGGACTTCGCCGATCTTGTGGGTCTTACCGGTACGGTAGAGGATGCCTTCGGTGGTAGTGGTCTTACCGGCGTCAATGTGGGCAATAATACCGATGTTTCGAGTGTTCTCGAGTGAATATTCGCGGGCCATGGTGGTTCGTGTGGTTCCTTATAGGTTATGTGTGTGCACAAATAAAAAGGGCGCATTGCGCACTGCTTAGGGAGATTTTATCTGGAAACGAGGGAATTATCAAGAGCCGAGAGGCTACCCGTTGAGCTTGGCAGCCAGCTCGCGGGCCACCTCATCGTAGCCCGAAACGGTGAAGCAGAGAATGATGTCGCCGGGTTTCGAGTCCTTTGTCGTATGTTTTATCAAATCGGCGCGGTTGGCCGTGTAAAGCGCCGGAACTTTGAGGGCCTGAACGATATCGTTGCCTGAGACGGAATGTTCGAGGCCGGCTTCGCGGGCGCCTTCGATGTCGGTGATGTAGACCAGGTCGGCCCGGTCGAAGGCGCGCTGATACTCCTTGAGTAGCGCGGCGGTGCGTGTATAGGTATGAGGTCGGTAGACTACGACCACACGACGCTCGGGGAAGTGGAGTTTGGCGGCTTCGATGTTGGTGGTGGCTTCGGTCGGGTGGTGCGCGTAGTCGTCAACCACAGTCACCGGGGCGCCGGGCGACGAGACAATATTGAACCGGCGGTAGGCGCCCTTGAAGCCGGCCGCACCGTCGAGAATCTGGTCAAACGTCAGGCCTTCGGAGAGACAGACAGCTACGGCTGCGAGGACGTTGAGGACGTTGTGTTTGCCATAGAGCGGCACTGCGATCCGGCCCAGTATTTCATCGTTGAACTCGACGTCAAACTCGATGCCGGTAGGCTGGTAGGCGATGTCGCGCGCGATGTAGTCGCCGGCGTCGAGGCCGTACGTAATTACGCTGCACTTGGCGGATTCCGCGATTTCGATAACCGTTTCGCTACCCGACCAGACCACTAGGCGGCCGGTTTTGGGCAGACCGGCGACGATGTGGCGGAAGCGCTTCACGACAGAGGCGAGGTCCGGGAACATGTCCGGGTGGTCGTGCTCGACTGACGTTAGAACCAGAGTATCGGGATGGTAGTATTCGACCTTCGATTTGTCTTCCAGCTTAGAGGCCCGGTACTCGTCGCCTTCAGCCACCATCACTTTGGAGCCGGAGAGGCGGACGCTGGATTCAAAGTTGAAGGGCCGGATGCCGACGAGGAAGTCGGGCTTGCGGCCGGCCGATTCGAGCAGCCAGGCGATGAGCGAGGTGGTGGTCGTCTTGCCGTGCGTGCCGGCGACGCTGATAACGTGCGCCTGGGAAGTCAGCTCCCCTACCAGCTGGGCGTATGACTTGATAGCGATGCCCTGCCGGCGGGCGTCGCGGATGGGCGGATATGAATCGGAGACGTGGGCGCCGGTGACGATCACGGCCGTCACACCCTCGAGTTGACTGGGATTGTACTGCCGCTTCCAGGGTATTCCCTGCTCCGTTACCCAGTCGCTGCCAGGTGGCACCGCGGGTTCGTCCAGGCCGCTCACTTCATAGCCCAAGTCACGGGCCGCCAGGGCGACGCCCCGGATGGCGTGACCGGTGATGCCGATGAAGTAAAGGTGGCCTTTCATTACCGAAATCTTAGCATGGCCGGGCGGTTGGTTCCCGCCCGGCCGGTGCTAATGGGTTAGCCTTGGCTCGGTGGTTTTGGCGGTGGGTTTTCGCCAGGCTTGTTGGCGTCAGCGTCGGGGGTGTCGCCGCCCGGATGGAACGTGCTCGGCGGTGGCCCAGCAGGCGTCGTGGGAGGCGGCGGGCCCTGGGTTACAGGAGCATCCAGACCGGGGTTGACGGGCACGCCTGCGATGAGGCCGGCCTCGTGGTGGTGGCGGATGGCGATGCCGACACCTGTACCGGCGAGGAGCAGGACGGTCAGACCGAGCAGACCCAGGAATAGTGGCGACTTCGCCAGGGTGGCAAGACGGGCGACCAGGGCCTGGGAGTCGGCAGGAGTCGCTGCCACGGTGGCGGAGGGCGACGGACTACTGGACTTTGGTCCGGCTGCGACGGCCGTGGGGGTTGGCGTCTTGGAAGCGGCGGCGGTCGGCGAAGGCGTAGGAGTCTTGGCGCCGGGAGATGGGGTCGGAGTCTTGGCGGTCACCTTGAGTGTAGGCGTGGGGGTATTGGCGGCGGTAGGAGCAGGCGTGGCTGCAGCCGGGATGGTGTAGGTGCCACCGGTCTTGTTGGCCAGGATATTGACCGAGTCGGAACTGCGCACAACCGCCGATGAGTTGCTGAAGGTGATGGGTACAGAGCCTGGTGAGCTTAAGACTGTGAACTTAACCTTGGCGACTTCAACGTCACCAGTGACGTTGCCGATCTTGCCGCGGGCAATCGAAACGGCGCCGTTTCCGCCCGAGGTCGGAGCAGGAACGTCAAAGGCGCTAGCGCTAGCGTCAACGCTTTGGAAGGTCAGTTTATTGGTGGGGTAAGTGAGGTCGGCCTGGACGGCGTTGACGTCGTCGCCACCGGTGTTGATGCGCACGGTTACAGTCAAAGTGGAACCGGCTGCATAGGTGCCGGATGCTGGAGTCAAATACATGCTGGCGGCGGCAGCCAAGCTAACTGCGACATAGTAGCCCAAGCCGACTAGTGATATGGCCGATAGTCCCGCCATGAGGCCGTTAAAGCGCTTTACTCGCCGCAGTGATGCGCTGTGTTTCTCTGCCAAAACGTACCCCTTTATATACTACTTATGTTTGATAGTACTGCTAATGCATGGCTTAGAGCAAGCTTTTTTGTGCAGCCGCTATCTCGACGACGTCGCCGCCGACGTTGCGCGCGAAGTAGGTGTCGTGCGAAATGTAGAGCACCGCGCCGCTGTAGCGGTCGAGCGCCTTCTCCAGTTCCTCGATACTCGGCAGGTCCAAGTGGTTGGTGGGTTCGTCGAGGATCAGCAGGTTGGGCTGGTGGCAGAGTAGCGCAATCAGCTGGAAGCGGGCCTTCTGGCCACCGGAGAGCCGCCGGATCTCGAGACGGCCGTCCTGAACTGGGTCGAACAGGTACTCGGCCATGACCTGCTTGATCTTGCGGTCGCCGGCCTCCAGGCCCCGGTCCTGGTAGACGCGAGTGATAGCCGCGGATAGCGGCAGGCCGAGGTACTTCTCGTCGATCTCCTGCTCATACGTACCTATGACGGTCTTGGGATCGACTGTGATGTTGCCGGCGTAAACGGTACTGGGAGGCCTCTGGTCGGCGGCGGCAGCCAGAACGGCTTTGACAAGTGTGGATTTGCCGGCCCCGTTGCGGCCGTGCAGCCGCAGCCTTTCGCCGACCGCGAGGTCAAACGTGATGTCGGCGAAGAGCGGCTGGTCATAACCGAGCGATAGGTCCTCAATGGCCAGCACCCGACGAGAGCGGTGTTCGCCCTGAGTGCGCAGTCGGATGTTGCGCGCCTTGTACTTGTCATACTTGGCGACAACCTTGTCGCGCATCTGGCCGATAGTCTCCTGGTCGATCCAGAAATCGGGCTTTTGCAGGGTTAGCTGCAGTTCGTCACGCTCCTTGGTGAGGCGTCGCTCCAGCAACATGAACGGGTTGGTCTTGTCGGCGGTGCCACTCCACGACGCCTTCTTCTGGCGCGCTTCACGAATCTGTTTTTCGAGCTTCACCAGCCGCTTCTGGCCGTTTTCGTAGGTGTCGATGGCCTTGGCAGTGGCGGCGCCGTTTTGCTTGAGGTAGGCCTCGTAGTTGCCGGGGAAGTTGATGATACCCTGCGGTTTCATTTCCACGATGCGATCGACCGCCGCCAGGACGTCGCGGTCGTGCGTGACCACCACGACCGATTGCTCCACGTCCTCGAGCCACTTGATGAACTCGTCTTTGGCGAAGTAGTCCATGTGGTTGGTGGGTTCGTCGATGAGATAGAGGTCGGCATCGGAGAGAGTGACTTTGACCAGCTCGACGAATCGTTTTTGCCCTCCCGAAAGCAGGCGCATAGGGCCATCGATACGCCCGACCGGAACCTGGAAGGCCTCGAGCTCGGCGCGGGCACGCTGCTCGATGTCGTAGTAACCGAGCTCACCGAAGCGAGTGAGGGCGTCAGTATACTCGCCGATCAACTTCATGTCGGTGCCCATGGTGTCCGGGTGATGGGAGATGATGTGGTGGAGCTTGGCGTACTCCGGCAATCCGGCAAGGACGTAATCCAGGACCGGTTGCTCGAGCATGCCGTGGTGTTCCTGAGTAGTTGAGGCCACGACCAAGCCCCGGCGCGAGTCGATGTCGCCGGTAAAGTCATGATCGGTGCCGGCAATGATACCCAGAAGGGTCGTCTTGCCGATGCCGTTGCGGCCGATTAGGCCAAGCTTTTCGCCGGCCTGGATGTTGAGGTCGAGTCCGGAGTAGAGAGTCTTGGCACCGATGGTCTTGCCAATGTTTTGGAGATTGATGAGCATAATGCGCGGCTAATTGTACCACGCGGGCTAGTGCGCGCGGGCGAGGGTCGTCACGCTGTCTCCTTGAAGTCCCAGACTTTTAGACCGACGGCTTCGTCGTGGCTCTTGGAGTGGTCGGTAGTGTAGGAGGTAATGATGAGCTCGAGCGTGGCTGAGCACTCCCCTTTCACCAAGTGACCGCCCTTGGCGATCATGTCGGGTCCAGTGAGCGTCACGTGAAGATGGGCGAAGGGCTTGCTGTCGACCAGTGAGACGTTGCCCAGGAGCGAGGTGGCTTCGTAGATGCCATCGAGCTTGGCGTCGGTGAACTCCTTGGTGACCACCGAGTAGTGCGCGATGGTCGGGTGCTGCACCGAACCGATGCCCTGCACGGCGGCGTTTTTGATGGCGTGGGAGGAGCAGAAGTTTTGGACAGACGTATGAACATCCTCGCCCAGCTCGAGGCGAAGGGCAAAAGTGTGGTCGTTGAGGCTGGCGAATTTCATAACTCAAGCATAACAAAAAGCCGCATCGAGTGCGGCTTCCTGTGATTTTTTGGCTTAGTAGCGGGCGAAGTGGGCAAAGGCCTTGTTGGCCTCGGCCATGCGGTGAGTGTCTTCGCGCTTCTTGATGGCGTCGCCGGTGTTGTTGTAGGCGTTGAGCAGCTCGTCAGCGAGGCGCTGGTCGAAGCTCTTGCCGGACTTGGTGCGGGCAGCGGTCAGGATCCACGTCATGGCGAGGTGGATCTTGCGGTCGCCGCGGACTTCCATCGGAACCTGGTAGGTGGCACCGCCGATACGCTTGGCCTTCACTTGGACGGCGGGAGCGACGTTCTTGATGGCGGCTTCGAAGATCTCGACGGCCGGGGTCTTGGCCTTTGACTCGGCGGTGGCGAGAGCCTCGTAGATGAGAGACTCGGCCAGGCGCTTCTTGCCGTCCTGCATGATCTTATTGATCATCTTGGTGACCATAAGGTTGTTGTAGCGCAGGTCGGGTTCGAGAGCGCGCTTAAATGATTTGGTTTTCTTGCGAGGCATCGGCTTCTCCTTTCAGAATACTGCCGCCGGGGGCGGCTGATGCTTGGTTGATTATTGCGAGAGAGCTAGGCGCTCTTCTCTTTCTTGGCGCCGTACTTAGAGCGGCCTTGCTTACGCTTGGCTACACCAGCGGTGTCGAGCGCGCCGCGGACAACTGTGTAGCGCACACCGGCGAGGTCCTTGGGACCGCCGCCCTGGATCAGGACCACGGAGTGCTCCTGCAGGTTGTGGCCGATTCCGGGGATGTAGGCCGTGACTTCCATGCCGTTGGTCAGGCGAACGCGGGCAAACTTACGCAGAGCCGAGTTAGGCTTACGAGGAGTCATGGTACCAACCTTGACGCAGACGCCGCGCATGAACGGAGAGTGTAGGTTGTACGTGCGGTTCTGGAGCGAGTTGTGTACGCGCGCGAGAGCCGGAGTCGAAGACTTCTTCTTCGGGTCCTTACGGGGCTTGCGCAAAAGTTGGTTAATCGTGGGCACTAAACAATTTGTCCTTAAAGTTGGCTTGCAGTCTTGAATGTTACCCTATTTCGCCTGCTGCGTCAATCAGTTGAGGTACCAATAGGAAGGAGTCTCCGCTGTGGGAGACTCCTTCGGTAACTGGCGGGTACTTATGCGCCCCAGTTGGTGAGCAGGATGCTGAGGTCGAAGATGTCGACGGTTCCGTCCTTATTGAAGTCGCTAGCTGAGCTAGTGGTGTTCCATGTGGCCAGGAAGGCGCTGAGGTCGAAGATGTCGACCGAGTTGTCGCCGTTCACGTCACCCTTCTTGAGGGGCAGAGTCGAGACGGTGAGAACGGCAGTGGCTGCAGATACGTTACCGGCGGCGTCGTATGCCTGCACCGTGTACGAGTGAGAGGTGCCTGGCGTGAGGTTGCCGTGCGTGTAGCTAAGTCCGGCAACGTTGGCGACGACAGCGGTGCCTTCAGAGATGCGGTAGCCGGTGACGCCCACATTGTCGGTCGAGGCATTCCAGGCCAGGGAGATCGAGGTGAGGGAGGTGCCGGTGCTGCGGAAGCTCGCAGGTACGGAAGGAGCGGTGGTGTCGGGCGGAGCCGGCGTGGTGACGGATGAGGCGGCCGACTTGGCGGACTCGTTGTTGGCGTTGTCGATGGCGCTCACGGTGTATGAGTAGGTGGTGCTGCCGACTACGGTCTGGTCAGTGTATGAAGTACTCGTAGGGCTGGCGATCGCGGTGGCGCCGCCGTTGCGGTAGACCTTGTAGCCCTTCAGCCCGGAACCACCCGTGTCGGTACTGGCGGACCAAGAGAGTGAGACTGTGCTGGAAGTGGGCGCGGAGATGGCGGAGATGGAAGGTACTGAAGGAGCAGCAGTGTCCTTGGTGGTGACCGAGAGTGCGGCCGTCTTGGCTGATTCGTTGCCGGCGGCGTCGATGGCACTGACAGTGTAGGAGTAGGTGGTGCTCATGGTGAGGCCGGTGTCTGTGTAGGTCAGTCCGGTTTGGGTGGTGCGCAGAACGTTGTTGCGGTAGACACGGTAGCCGGTGACACCGACGTTATCGGTCGAGCCGGACCACGACAGGGTGGCGGCCGTACCGGTGAGATTGGACGTGGTAAGGTTGGTCGGGGCCGTGGGCGGTGCACTATCGGGACCGTAGGTACCGCCGGTCTTGGTGACCAGAATGTCGACGTTGTCGGTCGAGCGGACCAGAGCTGAGCCAACTGAGAAGTCGACGGCGGCGGTGCCGCTGGAGATCTTGCTGCGGAAAGTGACCGTAGCCACCAGCTGGTCGCCGGTCACGGCGGTGACGTTACCGCGGGCGATCTTGACCACGCCGGCCCCACCGGTGCCTTCGGCGGCAGTCGCAAAGGCCGAGCCGGTATCACTGATGCTGACGAAGTCGAGCTTGGTCGCATCGTAAGTGAGGTTAGCCTGGACGGCGTTGACCGGGTCGGTGCCACTGGATTCACGGACCTGTACGGTGAAGGTAGCGGTGTTGGCTACGACTGCGTTGGCGGGTGTGAGGTAGAGCGATCCGGCGGCGGCACGAGTCGTCGAGACGACATAACCGAGCAAAATTACTGCGGGCAGGATCAGTAGCAGCAATCGGCGGTCAAACTTGCCGCGTTTGCTGACCAGACTGGCGGATTTCTTCGTGCTCATTTTGGCTCCTTAACGTACACTTTTGTGCTTGGCGTACCGACGATGTTAGTTGAAGTTTCGGTCGCAACCAGAATAGTCTCACCAGTAGATACGGTGACGGCCGGCGGGATCTCGCCGCCGCGGCTCTTGAACAGTAATGTTGCTACGAGGCGGTCGCCCTTCACGGACTGAATGGAACCCCGCGCGACGCTAAACTTGCCGCCGTCGCCTTTGGTCTCGGTGGCGATGGCAAAGTCAGAGCCAACGCCGTCCACGCCGACGAATTCGAGGGCATCGGTCGAGTATGTCCCCTTCACGTGCACCGCGTTAACGGCCGTCGCGCCGCTGTCTTCACGGATCTCGTAGCGCAGGACACTACCCATTGAGGCAGGTGTCTGCGCGGAGTTATGCAGGCGCTGGAGCGCCGGTTTGGTAAAGTAGTGGGCCACTAGCAGGCCGACAACCACGATAATTCCGACGAGCCAGGGCCAGCCGGAAGGGAGCTTGATGGAGGATTTACTCTTTGTACTCATAATCACTTCTTTTGTCATAAAGCTTAAGCTTATGTTGAGGAGTTTGCAACACCAAAAATATCGCAGAATCCGTACTCCGCAAGCCAATCTGGTCGCAGCAATTCGTACTCCGCAAGCCATCTGGTCTGCTAACACCGTGTCCCTTCCCCAAACGCTTCGTCGTACGTATTGCTGCTCACACTAAAAAACCGCCCCTTGGTGGGGCGGTTTTTTGCGTTATCAGATTAGAGTATTACTCGTCTTCTGATGGAACGGCCTCGGGTTCTTCGGCTGTAACAGCGGCCGCTGCTTCGGCCTCGTAGAGACCCTCTTCGCCGTCACCTTCGGGCTTGAAACCGGTACCAACCGGGATCAGGCGGCCGATGATGACGTTCTCCTTGAGTCCGCGCAGCTTGTCGGTCTTGCCCCGGACGGCCGCGGCGATAAGCACGCGGGTGGTGTCCTGGAACGAAGCGGCGGACAGGAACGAATCACTGGAGAGCGATATTTTAGTGACCGGCAACAGGAGCTGCGTGAAAGTAGCTCCAGTCTTGCCTTCTGCTTCAAGAGCCTCATTGTCTTCGATGACAGACTGACGGGGCACAATCTCGCCGGTAACAAAGAGCGAATCGTTGGGCTCTTCGACCTGGACCCGGCTGAACATCTGGCGAATGATCACCTCGATGTGCTTGTCGGAGACGATCTGGCCTTGGGCGGCGTAGATGGTCTGGACCTCGGAGATGATGTAACGCTGGACGGCGTTTTCGCCGGAAAGCGTGAGCATCTCTTGCAGGTTGATCGAACCCTCGGTCAGGCGGGTACCCGGAGTGACCAGGTCACCGGTGCGGACTTCGAGGTTCTGGAAGGCGGGTACGGAGAACTCACGCTCGGCGCCGCCTGTGTGGGTGAGGTCAATGGAGTCCTTCGTCACCTTGACGGTGCCTTCGGCCTTGGCCTTGAGCGGCTTCTTGCCATCTTCCATGGTGGCCATGACGTCACCCGGGACTACCTTGGTGCCGGTCTTGATGGCGGCCTTGCGGCCGTCGAGTGCGTAGGTGGTGACCTTGAGGTCGGCGGGCGCGATCCGGATGATCTGCTTGCCGCCGGTGGTCTTGACGGTCACGACACCCGCGACGTCGGCCAGGATGGCCTGGGCCTTGGGGCTGCGGGCCTCGAAGATTTCTTCGACACGAGGCAGACCGGTGGTGATGTCCTCGCCGGCGATACCACCCTTGTGGAAGGTCTTCATGGTCAGCTGAGTGCCAGGCTCACCAATTGACTGCGCGGCGATGACGCCGACCGGCTCACCGAGGTCAACCAGGTGACCGCGGGCCAGGTCGAGGCCGTAGCAGAGGCGGCAGATGCCCCAGCTGGTACGGCAGGTCAGCACGCTGCGGATCTTGACGTCGTCGAGACCGGCGCCTTCGATCGCCTTGGCGGCGTCGTCGGTGATCATGTCCAGAGCACGGACCAGAACGGTCTTGCCATCCTTGATGTCGATAGCAGCGACGCGGCCGGCCAGACGGTGGGCATAGGACTCGCCAATGGCTTGGGATTCGCCGCGGGAGACGAGGATGCCTTCGGTGTCACCGCAATCGTCTTCAGTGATGATGACGTCCTGGGAGACGTCCACCAGACGGCGGGTGAGGTAGCCGGACTCGGCAGTCTTGAGGGCGGTGTCGGTCAGACCCTTACGGGCACCGTGAGTGGAGTTGAAGTACTCAAGCACGGAGAAGCCTTCTTTGTAGTTGGACTTGATGGGCAGCTCAATGGTACGGCCCGAGGGGTCGACCACGAGACCGAGCATACCGGCGATCTGGTTGGCCTGGGCGGTGTCACCTTCGGCGCCGGAGTCGATGAAGAGCGCAGTGGAGGTGTTGCCTTCCTTGAGCTTGTCGGCGACGGCCTTGGTGATCTTGTCGTTGGCCTGCTTCCAGGTGTCGACGGTGCGCTGGTAGCGCTCGTCGTCGGTGATCAGACCCTGGCTGTACTGGACCGAGATGGCCGCGGCCTGCTTCTCGCCCTCGTCGATGAAACCGTTCTTGGAGTCAGGGATGATGTAGTCATCGAGCGATACGGATACACCGGACAGCGTCGAGTGCTTGAAGCCGAGGTCCTTGACCAGGTCGATGACTACCGCGGTGGCGTCGCCGCCGTAGCGGACGAAGACTTCGGCCATCAGGCGCTGAAGCACCTTCTTGGTCATGGTCTCGTTCTTGAAGGGGAAGTCCTCGGGCAGGATCTCATTGAAGAGAATGCGGCCAACTGTTGTGTCGATTAGCTCACCTTCGACCGGTACTCTGATCTGCTTTTGGAGTTCAATGAAGCCGGCCTCGTAGGCATAGATAGCTTCGTTGCGGCTGGAGTAGGCCTTGGGGGTCTTCTCTTCGCCATACTTGAGGAAGGTCAGGTAGTAGTTGCCCAGGACCATGTCCTTGGTGGCGTCGACGACGACTTCACCATCGGCGGGCTTGAGGAGGTTCTTGCTCGAAAGCATGATCTCGCGGGCCTCCTTCTGGGCGGCGTCTGACAATGGCACGTGGACGGCCATCTGGTCGCCGTCGAAGTCGGCGTTGAAGGCGCGGCAGACCAGCGGGTGAAGCTGGATGGCCTTACCTTCGATCAGGACCGGCTTGAAGGCCTGGATGCCGAGGCGGTGCAGGGTGGGGGCGCGGTTGAGCAGTACGTGCTTGTCGGTAATGATCTCTTCCAGGGTGTCCCAGACGACGTTGGTGGCGCGCTCGATCATACGAGAGGCGGACTTCACGTTGTGGGCGTGGCCCTGCTCGATCAGGCTACCGATGACGAACGGCTTGAACAGCTCGAGGGCCATCATCTTGGGCAGACCACACTGGTAGAGGCGCAGCTGCGGACCGGCGACGATCACGGAACGGCCGGAGTAGTCAACGCGCTTACCGAGCAGGTTCTGGCGGAAGCGACCCTGCTTACCCTTGAGCATGTCAGACAGGCTCTTGAGCTTGCGGCGGGTGCCGGTTGAGGAAACTGCGCGCTCGCGGCGGGCGTTGTTGTCGATCAGGGCATCGACGGCCTCCTGGAGCATGCGCTTCTCGTTGCGGCGAATGACCTCAGGAGCGTCGAGCTCGATGAGGCGCTTGAGCCGGTTGTTGCGGTTGATGACGCGGCGGTAGAGGTCGTTGAGGTCGGAAGCAGCGAAGCGGCCACCGGCTAATTGAACCATTGGACGCAGGTCGGGCGGGATGACAGGCAGTTCGGTCGTGACCATCCACTCCGGGCGGAGCTTGGCGGCGTTCATACCTTCGAGCATCTTCAGACGCTTGAGTGTCTTCTTGCGCTTCTGGCCCTGAGAGTTTTCGGCCTCTTCGGTCAGGTCCTTGACGAGCTGGTCCATGTCGATCTCGGCCAGCAAGTGGCGGATGGCCTCAGCACCGATCTCGGCGCGGAAGACTTCACCGTACTTGAGGTTGAGGTCGCGGTACTTGGCCTCGGGCAGAAGGGTCAGGCGGGCCAGAGTATCGAGCTCGGACTTGGCGTTGGCACGGGAGGCGTCGAGCTCATCGAGCTCGGCGTTCTGGGCCTCAGCTAAAGCCTTGACGTCGGCGTCCGGCTCACCAGCGCGGGTCTCGTAGCTCTTGATGAGCTCGGCCTTGCGCGAGGTGAACTGCGTCTCTAGCTCGGCGAGTGCCTTCTGGCGCTTCTCGTCGTCAACGGAGGTGACGATGTAGTTGGCGAAGTAGGCCACACGCTCGAGGTCGCGGATGCTCATGTTGAGCACCAGACCGATGGAGCTGGGCGTACCACGCAGGAACCAGATGTGCGTGACCGGAACGGCCAGGCTGATGTGGCCCATGCGCTCGCGGCGGACGATGGAGCGGGTGACGCGGACGCCACACTTGTCACACACTACGTCCTTATAGCGAATGCGCTTGTACTTACCGCAGTAACACTCCCAGTCCTTGGTCGGGCCGAAGATCTTCTCACAGAAGAGTCCGTCTTTCTCAGGCTTTTGGGTGCGGTAGTTGATGGTCTCGGGCTTGGTGACTTCGCCGTGGGACCACTGCAGGATCATCTCGGGTGAAGCAAGGGAGAGCTTCACGCCGTCAAAATCGGTGGCTGTTTGATTCTCTAATAGTTCCATGCTTTAACCTTCTACCGTTACTTCTGACTCTTCTGATTCTGAGTCGCTATCTTCTACTGCATCGAGGGCAAACTCGTCTTCGGTGCCGGCGGCCAGATCGACCAGCGGCATGTCCGCGACGACGGCGTCGCCTTCGATAATCTTGTCGGAGCCCAGTTCGGTGATCTCGTCGTCGAGCCGTTCGGCGATGACCGATTCGGCATCAACTTCGGCGACGGTGCCGCCGGTAGTGAGATCAACCGCCAGACCGAGGGACTGCAGTTCCTTGACGAGCACGTTGAACGACTCAGGAATGCGCGGGCCACGGATCTCTTCGGACTTGATGATGGCCTCGTAGGCCTTGGAGCGTCCGACGACGTCGTCCGACTTGATGGTCAAAATCTCTTGCAGGGTGTGAGCGGCGCCGTAGGCTTCGAGAGCCCAGACTTCCATCTCACCGAAGCGCTGACCACCCATCTGCGCCTTACCACCGAGCGGTTGCTGGGTGACCATGGCGTATGGGCCGGTCGAGCGGGCGTGGATCTTGTCGTCGACCATGTGCTGGAGCTTGAGCATGTACTTGTAACCGACCGTGGTGCGTTCCTGGAAGGGTTCGCCGGTCTGGCCGTTGTAGAGCTGGGTCTTGCCGTCTTCGGAGAGACCGGCCTTCTTCAGCTCAGCCTTGATGGCGGGCAGGTCAACACCGTCGAATACCGGCGAAGCCACGGTGTAACCGAGGGCGCTGGCGGCCCAACCAAGTTGGGTCTCGAAGATCTGACCGATGTTCATACGCTTACCGACACCGAGGGGGTTGAGGATCATGTCGACGGGGGTACCGTCCTCGAGGTAAGGCATGTCCTCGACGGGCAGAATACGGGCGATGACGCCCTTGTTGCCGTGACGGCCGGCCATCTTGTCGCCCATGGTGATCTTGCGCATCTGAGCGACTGAGACGTGGTACTGCTCGATGACGCCGGCCTGGAGCTCGTCGCCGTTTTCGCGGCTGAAGACTTTGACGCCGACGACCTTACCGCGCTCGCCGTTGGGCAGGCGGAGGGAGGTGTCTTTGACGTCGCGGGCCTTCTCGCCAAAGATGGCGCGGAGCAGCTTCTCTTCCGAGCTCAGTTCCTGCTCACCCTTGGGGGTGATCTTACCGACGAGGATGTCACCAGCTGTGACTTCGGCGCCGATGCGGACGATGCCCGACTCGTCGAGGTCCTTGAGGGACTCTTCGGAGACGTTGGCGATGTCACGGGTGACCTGCTCCGGACCGAGCTTGGTGTCACGGACGTCAACGGTGTGGGTCTCAATGTGAATCGAGGTGTAGCGGTCGTCGTTGACGAGGCGCTGCGAGAGGACGATGGCGTCCTCGAAGTTGAAGCCCTTCCAGTTCATGAAGGCGACCAGGACGTTTTGGCCGAGGGCCAACTCGCCGTGCTGGGTCGACATACCGTCGACCAGGACGTCGCCCTTCTTGATCTCTTCACCGGCGGAGACGACACACTTCTGGTGGATCGAGGTACCGACGTTGGAACGGACGAAGTTAGTAAGCTCGTAGGTCTTGGTAGTGCCGTCCTTATATTGAACGGTGATTTCGCGGGCGGTGGCGGACTGCACGATACCGTCCTGCTCTGCCAGCATGACCTGGCCGGAGTCGCGGGCGACGGTGGCCTCCATGCCGGTACCGACCACAGGGGCCTGCGGCTTGATCAGCGCTACGGCCTGCTTCTGCATGTTGGCACCCATGAGCGCGCGCTTGGCGTTGTCGTGCTCGATGAAGGGAATCAGCGAGGCGGAGACGGAGACGATCTGCTTGGAAGAGACGTCCATGAAGTCGATCGTGTTGGCGTCGACTTCTTCGGCCTCACCCATCAGACGGGCAGCCACGCGTGGCTCCTTG
>JAQZBT010000084.1 GCA_029237755.1 Candidatus Saccharimonadota bacterium | reverse complement strand
CAGCAGGTGCACGACGGCAATGTCGAAAAACGTTCCGGCCGGCATCTCAAAGTCGGTCACGGTGTCTCTGTGCTCAAGACCGGCCATGTCAGGCCAATACTCCTCCGCGACGCCTGAAGTCATGCCCTCGGCCCGCGCCTCCACGAAGGCGATCTCCCGGCCGAATGCCCGAGAGAGAATCTGCTCCAGGTCAGCTCGATCGTTGCTCACCACTTCACCGTCAGGAAGGGTGATCCGAACCGGGGAAATCCGTGCGCCGTGTTTCGGTGCCTCGGCATAGCTCGCCCGAAAGTCGAAAAAGTTGCCCCACTTCCTGGGATTCTTGGCTCCTCCGACCTTGCCGGTGGCTCGGTCCACAATCGCGAACTGCCGGTCCCCGAGCAGCCCACGGTCGGTCACCTCAGAGGAGTTCAACTCCTCTCCCATCATCGACTTCACCGGATGCCGCCAAAGCGCCACAACCGAACCAGCCCGGGTTTGCCCTGCCACAGACGACGACGTCGCATCGGTCTGCATAACTGCTCCTCTAGCACCTGGATTGTCCAGATTTCAGGATCAGCTCCAAGCAGCTGTGGCGTCAACCTGCTACAGGCCTCAAGCCGCGTCGAGGAAGCCCTCACTGAAGCGGAGTCCCTGAGTCGTTTCAGTCTGCGCCCGCCAAACGTTGCAGTCAGTCACACGCCGCGTACTTGTACGGTCGGTGGTCAATAACCTGGCCGTGGTGGCGGGGCTGCCGGCGGTGATGAATATTATGCAGCAGCCAACTCCAGTACTAGTCACCGAGGACAGGATGGCCCTCTGGGATATGGCAACCGCCAGCGGCCGCTACGGTTCAGTCCACGAGTGGACGGCGCAAGCCGGTGAGCATCGCCGAGCGGCCGCGACCGCTAATGGCGATGGCTATGAGGGCTAAGCCACCAATCGCAGGACGGGCAGCTCCAACCGCAACAGGGTTGTCAGCTCGACCAAGGCTTGCTCGGTCCCTGTACTTCCCGACAGGGCCGCAGCTACAGGCCTTCGCCGCGTTCCGCATCCGGCCCCGCGCGACCGGATCAAAGGCTCTCGGGACTCGGCCAGGCGCCTCCTAAACTCTGGGAGATCACCGGAGGGGAAGACTTCATCATCCACGAAGCCGTCCCGACACCGACGCCCTCTACGCACTTCGTCATCGATCGGCTCACCAATCGCGCCGAAGTCGCGGACGTATGGACCTCGATCGTCTACTAGCACCTGCACCGGACGTGCTCGAGCCGCTGTCTCTTAAGCAACAGCGCGTGGAACGGCATTTGGGTGTCACCAATGAAACGACCAAAGTCGTACTCCAGGAAACGAGTGGCGATTGTGTATAGATCGATGTCCGGCCGCAAGAGCTGAGTGGGCCGGCCGTCTTCTCATAAGATGAAGTTCCTTGAGTATTCGCCGGCGGCGGTGGGTCGGATGTCACTTGTGGAGGTTGCTGACGATGGTGTCAAACACGTCAATGTCTTCCAGCACGCCCGGTCCGGGATTGTCAGAACCGACCGTCACTGCCTTGTTTTCGCGGCTTGGCCGTCGTAGTCGTCGGTCAGCACCTGGCAGACCTGCCGGATGCGCTTGGCAATGGCAGAAGGAAATCGGTGGATCGCTGGTCGCTCCGAGCACACGGCGACGAACTCGTCTTCGCCCATTGCGGCGATCTTGGAAACATCGAGCTGGCCGCCCATCCGCCGCGCAATCACCAGCGGCCCGCTGAACGCCTTTGCATCGGTACTTGCTCACCGAGCACCCTCCCCGATCAGCAGTGCGTTGTCGTCATTGTCAGCAGTTGATCGGCTTCGGATCGCCGATGAGCCGAAGCGGGGCGTTGCGCATGTCGGACATTCTGCCCGAGCGGCACGAGGTCGAGTGGGTGCTGTGTGGGTTACTCGAACATCACATACTCAGGACGCGGCTTCAGGCCGAGCACCTCCTTTGGGTTCATCAGCCGGCCGCCGTGGCGCCGGTCCTCGGTAAAGAACAACTTGAAACCGGCGTGCACCAACGTCGGTGTGCTCTTATTGACGACTCGATAAGTGTTGATCTTGGGGCCTGGATGGCCGAGTCCGTCGACCGACTTGATCACGACGACCCCGTCGTGATCTTTGAGCCCGGACTCCTTACGCACTACGCTTCGGGCGACCTGGTGGTAGACCATCACTTTCTCCGGAAGGTCGTATTGCTTGACCAGACCGGAGAGATAGCGGGCCACCTCATCCAGCTCGGCGCCGGTGGTATGCCCGTAAACCCCGCCGGGACGCTGACGGTGGTCCATGGCCCACTCCGGGTCTAAGGCGACGCCGACATCGGGTTCTTTGAGCCACTTTTGGAAAGCCTTCGCTTCGGTGATGAACTCTGACCGGCCCGGCTGCAGGTTAAGCAACATCACGGCCCGATGTTTGCGGGCCGCTTTGTGGTATTTGGCAATTTGGGCATCGGAAAGGCGTACCCGGTACTTGCCATCACGGCCCGGGCTGCCCTGCACGATGGTGGCGATCACCTCAACGACGGGCAAGATCTCTCGTCCTGCCGCGTACGGCTTGGCTCTGCGTTCGATCTCGGCGACCCGCTGGTGCAGCGGCCCGGTGCCGAGCCTGCCCAGAGTCGATGCTCCGGTGACACCGGCATAGCCCACCAGCCGATAGCGGGGAAACACCTCCCGGCCGCCGCGCGGCAATGTGGTCTGCGCGCGCTTGGAGGCGCTGGTCTTGGGAGTCGGAGTCGGCGTGGCGGTAGGCGTTCGTTCCGGACTCGGCGGATTGCTGGTTGCAGGGACGGAGCTAGCCGATGCCACGCTACTGTCCGCCAGCGGATCCTTGCCCGCTCCGCAGGCGGCGCATGCAAACACCAAGAGCAGCGGCGCTACGGTCTGTCGGACGATGGTCAATAGCGGCTACCCCCGTGACGTGTCGCTGACGGCTAAGCGGCGGCACTGAGCCGTTTCAGGCTGGAATTGTGAACCTACCAAAAGCGTCGTAGGCCAAGCTAACCTTCTGCGTCAGGATATTGGCGATGTCAATCTACGAACTGCTCCCAACAGTGTTGGGCATACGCAGTGCACCCTGGAGTCGATCGCAGCTAACCAGGAACGCCTTCGATGACTCGCTGATCGGAGTGGGTGCTGTCCACGATCGACTGGGCGATATCGCGAAGTTTGCGGTGGCTGTTCTGGGACAGCCCGGTGAGCCCCTTGAAGAACGAGCAATGTTCCAGCATGAAGCCGACCTGGTGATGTGCCGAGCCGGTTGGTCCGTCGGCAATCAAGTTGAGCCAGGAATTCAGCTGGCCAAACAGGTCAACGTTCGCGCCAAGAACGCCAGCCGCTACATGGTCACCAACGTGACTTATCAGATACCGCAGATTGGTGATCACCCGATGAAGTTGACTGATGTGCTGCCATCCGGCCAACAAGCGTTCAAGGATTCTCATTGGCGACGCCGTTCGGAGTCAGCGACGACAATCGCGAGCTGTACGAGAGCGCCAAGTTCAAGTTCTCTTTAGGCGGCGTCAACTGGTCGGGACGGTACGCGCAGCCGGCCCAAAGGCTAAATGCCGTGTTTCCGGCCCGAAGTACGTCGCGCTATTCAAGAACGCAATTCTGCGGATTTGAACAAGGCAGCGCTCAGCAGGCTGGGTTCCATGGATGACTGGACTCCTGGCTCGACAGTAGAGATCGCCCGAGTGAACCGCAACCAAATGCGGCAAGATCAACGCTCGGCCCAAGCGGCACGAGCCAAGCTCAAGGAGGACAAGTGATCGGCACGCTAGAACCTAAAGAGAAGGACAAGAAGTCCCGCACGAACGGGCTGATCGAGAAGCTCTACCGTGATGCGGACTCATACGACCTAGCAGGCCAGATGAGGCGCAAGGGCAGCGATGTACGAGGCAAAGGAGACGACGATGAGTGAGGCACTAGAGCAGGCCAAGCAGGACCTAGCCCAAGCC
>JAQZBT010000083.1 GCA_029237755.1 Candidatus Saccharimonadota bacterium | reverse complement strand
GACCAGGCCCCAGTTGAGGCCTCCGACGATGAGCAGGGCCAGGGCTAGAGTGTTGAGTGCTTTCATAAAATTGGTCCTCGTAATTAACTGGACTCAGAATACTGCGCAGAAGCGGCCGCCGACCTCAGTGAAAGCGTTAGAATATGGCTACTGATAGGGCAATAATGCTTGCTGTTTTTCGGAAATGGGCATTTTTGCGGGAAAGTTCCAAAGCGCAGGCTAGAAAATGGCGGGAAAGCTGTAGTAATGAACAATTTTGAGAAAGTATTGCTGAAAGCGGTAGAGGCGAGCTCGGAGAGTATCATCATCACCGATCCCGCCCGGCCTGATAACCCGATCATCTATGCCAACGCGGCCTTCACGCGGCTGACCGGTTACACGATGGACGAGATCGTGGGCAGCAACTGTCGGTTTTTGCAGGGCGAGGAGAGTGAGCGGGACGTAGTGGCACGCATGAGAGGGTCGGTTCTGATTGGCACCGAGAGCCGGCACGTGATTACCAATTACCGCAAGGACGGCACCAAGTTTAAGAACGAGCTATTGATTTCGCCGGTGCACGATAAGCAGGGGCGGTTGCGGTACTTTATGGGCGTCCAGCACGAGGTGGCCTAAATGGCCAGGCCCCGCTGCAAGGTGCAGCGGGGCCAGCAGCCTTATCCCCACTCAATCGTGGCGGGGGGCTTGTCCGAGATGCGATAGACGACCGAGGCGACTTCGCGGATCTCATTGGTGAGGCGCCGGGAGACGGCATTCAGAAACTCCCAAGGCAGTTCCGCCGATTCAGCGGTGAATCCGTTCACACTCCACACAGCCCAGAGCGCCAGCACCAGTCCGGTGCCGGCATCGTCACCCTTGGAATAGGTGTGTTCCGAGTGTGTCACCACGGCTCCGGCTTGCCAGACGGAATCGTAGAGACCAGCGCGTCGCAGTTCTTCGAGGTAGATACCGTCGGCGGCGCGAGCGATGTGTAACCGCTCAGCCGTGACTTCACCCTCGATGCGCACCACAAGTCCTGGTCCCGGGAAGGGATGTCGGACCAGCAGCTCCTCCGGTACACCGATGGACCGGCCGATCGCACGGGCGGTGTCTTTGACGCAGTCGTCGAGTGGCGTCAGCTCCTCGTAGTCGAAATCCAGGCCCGTGTTGTGGTGCAGCTTGATCTGGGCCTTGCGGGCGCCGGTGCTGTGGCCACCACCTGATTCGGTCAGGTCGGTGTAGAGCGTGCCCTGGGCGATGAGGTGTGCGCCAAATTTCTTGGCTTCGGCCTCGAGCACCCGCTTGTAGACGCCGCGCATGGCGACCCGCTTAGCCTTCATCGTGGTGTGGCCCTTGAGTGCCTCCAGGAAGTCCTCGGTAGCGTCGTGTACGACCAGGTCGAGGTCATCGAAGTACCCGCGCACGAACCGCTCGTCGTCGGGACGGTCGATGCCACGGATATAGACGGCGCGGATTTGGCCAGGCTGTAGGGCTTTGCGCAGCAAGTAAGCCACCACGGATGAGTCGCTGCCGCCGGACAGGGCCAGCAGGACCTTGCGGTCCCCTACCTGATCGCGGATCTCCTGGATCTTGCGCTCGGCGGCGTCTTCGGCCGGGAACCGGTCACGGGCACTGCAAATCTTGAACACAAAGTTCTCGAACAGCCTGGTGCCGTGAGTCGTGGCGGTGACTTCCGGGTGGAATTGGACACCGTACAGGTGACCCTTCTCGCCGGCTGCCACGGGGGCGTTATCGGTATTGGCGATGACCGTAAAGTGATCGCCAGGTTCGATGCGGTCGCCGTGGCTTTGCAGTACGGGTGAACCTTGGGGTATGCCCGCGAACAACTGCGACAGGACCTTCCCCGTGAGCTGCAACTTGTGCGTGCCAAACTCGCGCTGGTCGGCCGGCGCTACTTTGGCGCCCAGGTGGTGGGCCCACATCTGAAAGCCCAGGCAGATGCCGAGCGTCGGGATGCCCATGTCGAAGATGGCGCCGTCGAAGGGCGGGTTTTCGTATGCCGACGAAGGGCCACCCGAGACGATGATGCCCTTGGGATTCAGGCGTTCGACGTCATCGGCGGTGACATGGGCGGGGTCGGCGACCAGGCAGTAGACGCCCAGCCGGTCGAGGGTGAGTTTGATCAAACGATCGAACTGGCTACCCATGGCAAAAAGCAAAAAGACCTCATGGGTCTGGCGTACTTTCATCTCCGCTTCGATCTCTGCGAGGATTTCCGGTGTGACTTCCGTCAACGTGTTGATCATGCGTTCTCCTTGAGTAGCGGGGCGTGTTTGGCCTTGAGTTTTGTCAGCTTGGGATTGATCACTACCTGGCAGTACCCCTGCTCGGGGTTATTGCGGAAGTAGTTCTGGTGGTAGGCTTCGGCCTCATAGAAGTTGTCGAGGGGCTTGATCTCGGTAACGATCGGGTCTTCCACCAGGTCCCCAGCCGCATCGCGCGAACTTTCGGCGATACGCTTCTGGCGGTCACCCGAGTATAGGATAACCGAGCGGTATTGAGTACCGATGTCGTGGCCCTGGCGATCTTTAGTGGTAGGGTCATGGATGGTCCAGAAAATGTCGAGGATGGTCTCGAGCTTGATTTTGGCGGGGTCGAATTCGACTTTTACCACTTCGGCATGGCCGGTGGTACCGGATGAGACTCGCTCATAACTGGGGTCAGGCCAATGCCCGCCGGCATAGCCGGATGTAACGTTTGTAACTCCTTGCACCATCTGGTAAGCGGCCTCCAAACACCAGAAGCACCCGCCTCCCAAAACGATGCTTTCGAACTCGTTTTCCCCTGCCCTCGTCATGCCTACAGTCTAACGTGATGGAAGCAATAAAATATAGAGGTAGGCCCAATGACTCCTGTCATGAGCAGATGGATGATGCTGCTTGTACGAATTAATCTTTCGGGGGTTTACATGAACGAAAAGAACGTATCACTAACAAGCGTAAAGCCGACAACTTTCGCCTTCTTCGTTGGCACGATGGGGGCGGTACTCGGCGTGATAGTGGCTATAGCGGCATGGCTGCAGGGAACGGTTGCCTACACGGCGGCGACTGACTCGCTGCTTCAGGGCCTATTGCTCGGGCTCGGTGCCGGTTTCCTGGCGCTGATCTTCCTGCCGATGATCTACTTTGCGATCGGATGGTTAGTAGGATTCTTCCAGGGAGTGGTGCTAAACCTGGCCCTGAATGCGATGGGCGGACTGGAAGTGGGTACCCGTGCATCTGACGACTCTGAAGCGCTACCCGCCCAGCGATCGACACAAACCGCCACGCGCAAGGCCGAGCCTACCTTTGGCGAGACTATTGGCCGCCGCCGAGACGATCTGTAGCGCTACTTGCTCCTTGTCCTAAGTGTATGCGGTCTGCGTCGCAAGCAGCGCTACATGCCATCGAAATAAAAAAGCCCTACGGCTAGTAGAGAGGGATGGAATGCACGGAGATGCGAGCACCGGAGCAAGGCGTATATAGAAATACGCCGCGCGAGGAGCGCAGCGTCGACACAGCAGTCCGCCCTCTCTATGCCGTTTCAAAAAGAGAACCGGTCGCACCCGACCGGTTACTCTCAGATAGTCTCCGAAGTCTCGACTATTTTGGCACCTGCAGTACCCATGCAAAAGGAGCAAACTCTACTTTTGCGTTTTATCGCGGCTCCACCTCGACTATCTATGTTGATTTGTAGCACAACCACTATGAGCCGGTCAACATATTATCCACAGGTGCCACCCCACTGAGCCCATACCACCAGGTGTGGGCCTTGTGCATTGAAAAACGGCGCGTTGGGCTGTACTCTGCGGTTATGGAAACTAACGCTCGTATTGCCGCGGCCACTGAGGCCATGATGATGCGCTCCGCAACGGCGGAGGTTTTGGCGTAAGAGTTTATCAAACACACTAAACGGCCAATTCGCTCCGCTCGACGCGGGGCTTTTTTTATGGAGTCGCGAGCGAGCGAACGGAGCGCACGTATAAATGCAGCGACGATTCCGAGCGAGAGACTACAAACAAGTATGGAGGACAGTATGACCGGAGTAATTATCACGGATTGTTATGACGATAATGTCCGCTTACGGCAACAGGCGCGATTC
>JAQZBT010000082.1 GCA_029237755.1 Candidatus Saccharimonadota bacterium | reverse complement strand
CGATGAGGCGGGAGGAGAATTTGAGGGGTCCGGAATAGAAGACTGAGATGGTGCGGAGGACCCAGGCGGGGTGATGCTCGGCCGGATCCACGACCTGCGAAAGGTGCATCGTCAGCAGTTCCTCCGGCGAGTACCCGATGGCCTCTGTGTGATTGCGGCTCGCGAACAGGTAGTACCCGGTGGCGTCGAAGACCGCGATGACCGCCTCGGCGTCCTTGGACTCGAGTTCTTTCACGTGGGACATGACGAATGAGGGCAGGCGGGCCATTAGAGTGCCGGCCTCACATTCCTGGCGGTGCGTCCGTTCGATAGTTTGAACATGACAGTATTCTATGCTGCCCGGTGCGAGATGGGCAGAGTGGAAATTGAAAAAACAACGGCCATGTGGCTTCGCCACTGCTTCGCGCCAGGGACTGTCGCTGCGCGACCTGTGCCTCCTCATCTTCATTCATTGCCCAATATGAAATTGATCTGCCATTACAAAACCCCCTCTAGGCTGAGAGGGGGTTTTGTAATGGAGGGCCATCAGGGACTCGAACCCTGGACACGCTGCTTAAGAGGCAGCTGCTCTAACCAACTGAGCTAATGGCCCTTAATATGGTGCGCCCGGCAAGATTCGAACTTGCGACACCTAGTTCCGAAGACTAGTGCTCTATCCACTGAGCTACAGGCGCATACAGGCCGGTGCAACTTAAGTTTTATAGCACAATCTGGACGGTTCGTCTAGGTTTGTATGCTCATATTGCCGGCGCATCCTCCAGCAAGTTTACCAGCGCTCCGGCCGACCAGGCCTGGATGCGGCAGGCGCGTTCGATAGGGGCTAGCTTGCCATGCGTATCTACGGCGTAGAGCTCGGGCAGGATGTTCCAATATCCGAATACTTTGACGAGGCCGGTCTTGATGTGCTCGGCCTCTTCCTTGTATCCGTGTTTCTTCAATCCCTGATGGATGACCCAGTTATCGAACGGCCAGACTGATCCGTTCTGGTAACTGATAGGGTCGAAGGTCGGCTCGGTCGTAGCCTCGGTGCGGACGCCGAAGGGAGTGATCATGTTGGGACCAAATAGCTGCTTGACGATAGTGTCGCGTTGGTGCTTGTTCATGATGCCGGTAAACAGGAGGTGGCCCGGGTTTGAGGCCACGCTGACGTAGGGGTGACCGTCGCCGTCGATCGCCATGGGGATGGTGCCGGCGACAGGAGCAAAGGCCGACTGGAAGTGGGACTTGAGAGTGTCGGCGCGGGTGCGGAGGGCAGCCGCTTCGACCCGGTCGTCCATCACTTCATGGGCCAGCTCGGCCAGCAACTCGAGGGCATAGTAGTAGTAGCCTTGCACCTCCACTATGGCGACGGGCGGGACGATGTTGCTCTTCATCCCGTCCTTCCAGGATTGGATCTTGAGGCCAAACGAGAAGTGCGACCGGAAAGTCACCAGACCGGTGATGCGGTGAGTGGCATGGTGGTCGTACCAGTGTAGGACTCCCCGGACGGAGGGCCAGAGGTGTTTCACCAAGGCGGCGTCGCCGGTCTTGCGGTAGTAGTGATGGAGCAGGATGAGATACCAGGCGCCGGCATCGACGCTACCGTAGTAAGGAAAGCGCCACAGGATAAGGTTGAGGAGCAGATGGAAGCGGTCGTCGTGGTGGATGAGAGCGTGGAGCATGTCGGGCAGACCGTAAGGGTAGTGTTCGTGTAGAATCTTGCCGACGTACTCTTCACGCCGGAGGCGCTGCTTGGTGCCCTGAAATTTGGCGAGCGTGAGAAGAGTGGCGCGCGCGACGTCGGGTTCGCGATGCAGGACCTGGAGGGCCGCGACGGCGGAGTCGCGACCAAAAAGGTGGTCGAAGTTGGGGATGCCGGCATTGAAAAAACCCGCCGGGTCGCGCAGTTTCTCGAGCTGGGCGAGGATTGAATCAAGCGCTTCGGATTGCGTCATATCTTCATAATACTATTGCTTGAGGGCGGTTGCCGGACAGGGCCCGGATTGGTAGACTGGGCAGTAATGATTGCTACGTCCTCAGCCACTTGTTGTCGCGCCTGTTGTTTATAGGCGGAGTTGTCATTGTGTAGTCCGACGATTGCTCCGCCCGGAGCTTTTTTTATACTAATGCGACTACACCAGAGGACAATTTCTTGAGCGATTTTACTACCAAGGCCCTGCACAGCGGTTACGACGCAGCCGACCACAACGGGGCCATTATTCCCCCGATCCATCTCACCACAACTTTTGAGTCCGACAGCCCCGGCGGCTACGAGTACTCACGGTCGGGCAACCCGACGCGGGAGGCGCTGGAGAAGGCGCTGGCGGTACTGGAATCCGGCGACTACGGGCTGGCCTATAGCTCGGGTTCGGCGGCGCTGGCGAATATAGCGGCGCTCTTGGCGCAGGGAGAGGAGATCCTGTTCTCGTCGGACGCATACGGCGGGACATACCGGTACATCACCAAGGTGCTCGCGCCGCAAGGCATCGGCCATAAAATCTCTGACTTCACAGATCTGGCCGCGACGGCGAAGGTACTGGCCAGCGCCCCGGTGAAGATTGTGTGGGCTGAAACCCCCACCAATCCCCTGCTGAAAGTGGCTGACATCAAGGCGCTGGCGGAGCTGGCGCACCGGCATGGAGCAATCCTGGTAGTGGACAACACCTTTGCGACACCGGTACTGCAGCGGCCACTCGAGCTGGGCGCTGACGTAGTGGCCCACTCGACGACCAAGTACGTCAACGGCCACAGCGACAGCACGGGCGGTGCGTTGATCACCAGTGACGCGAAGCTGTACGAGCGGTTGAAGTTCTTGCAGAACGCGATCGGAGCGGTGCTGTCGCCGTTTGATTCATGGTTGACGCTGCGGGGTCTGCGCACGCTGGAGTTGCGAATGGACCGGCATGTCGGCAACGCGCAACGGCTGGCCGAGGTGTTTCGGGATAGCGGCAAATTCACCCAAGTGTATTACCCGGGTCTATTTACGGGCGAGCAGGGCAAGATCGTGCGGCAGCAAATGAAGGGTCCGGGGGCGATGATTTCGGTAGAGCTGGACGAGAAGTACGACGTGCAACGGTTTTTGAAGGCGCTGAAACTATTTCCGCTGGCCGAGAGCCTGGGAGGTATCGACTCATTGGTGGACCACCCGGCGACGATGACGCACGCGTCGGTACCGGCTGAGGAGCGGGCCAAGATCGGGTTGACCGATGGGCTGTTTAGGATTTCGGTGGGTATAGAAAACGAGGCCGACCTGGTGGCCGACGTTGAGCAGGCTTTGGATAAGTTGGTGACGGCGCGGGTCTAGACCGGCGTGCCTTGGAATATCAGTACAATCCGGTGCGACGGGCGGTCGATCTTGATCCAGGCTTCGCACTTTAGTGGTATGCGCACGCCGGTCTTGGTGGCCGCGTTGATACTGAACCGGATGGAGCGCCCGTTGAAGCGAGCGTCAGCCCCGGCCAGGTCGGCATGAGGGTGGTCTTCCGGCGCGACAAACTTGGTCCATTTGTACCCGATCATCTCTTCGTCGGGGTAGCCCAGGATGGTGAAATGCGACGGCGAAGCCCAAATACAACGATGGTCCATGCCGTAGACGGCTATCAGGGAATCGGGTAATTCCTCTGCCAGTGTTTGAGTCTTTTGGATAATTCCAAGCTTCATGACTTTGCGCGTATTCTGGGCTTGCGCAGGCCTGGAAGTCAACGGAGATAATTGCTGGTGCGCCCGGCAAGACTCGAACTTGCGACACCCAGAACCGGAATCTGGTGCTCTATCCACTGAGCTACGGGCGCGTAACCACACTAGGTTAACTTGAATCGCGCCCCAACTCAATAAGCGCCTGCGGTATACTACGCTTTATGGATGCAAGATCATGGAGAGTTTTGGTGATGGTGTCGCTGGGTGCGATCGCCGCGATATTTGTGCTGGTGCAGGATATGCAGAGACCGGTTGAGCTGCGCACTTCGCCATCGCCGAGCAGTACACAGACCGCCGGTTCGGGTAGTCCCGCGGCCGCGGCCGGACAGTATACCGAGTGGAAGTCTGACTCACTGAGCAAAACCAGCGGTACCCGGGTACTCTTCTTCCACGCGCCCTGGTGCCCGCAGTGCCGCGCGCTCGATAAGAGCATCAAAGAGGGTAAGGTGCCCAACGGCGTCACTATCTTCAAGGTTGATTACGATTCCAACCAGGCCCTGCGCCAGAAATACGGCGTGACTATTCAGACGACGATGGTACGGGTTGATGCGGACGGCAACTTGGCTGAAAAGTACGTAGCCTACGAATCTCCGACGCTCGAAGCGGTACAGCGCAACGTGCTGGATTAGGCGTGGCCCTACTAATACTGTCATTTTTCGCCGGGGTACTGACGGTGGCCGCCCCGTGCATACTGCCGCTATTGCCGGTGATCATCGGCGGCACGCTGGTGCGGGATGGCGAGAAGGGCAAGCCCTGGGTGCGGCCGGTGTTGATTGCGGCAGGACTGGCGGTGTCCGTGGTGGTGTTTACGCTGCTGCTAAAGGCGACGACGCTGCTGCTGGGTATACCGCAAGTATTGTGGCAGGT
>JAQZBT010000009.1 GCA_029237755.1 Candidatus Saccharimonadota bacterium | reverse complement strand
AGTTGCGTCAGGGTGACTACGAACCACCGGCAGCCGTCCCTGGCGTTTGGTGCGTCCAGCAGCCATACGTGCTTAGCCTGCGGATAATTCGGCAACCTCGGAATCACCCAAGCCCGGCCAAACCGGCCGTCGAACCCGGGCTGTCGCACCTTGCATCACCTACTCTCGGTTTGCGGATTGTCAGGCTCGCGACCTCCGTCGGACGCGGTTTCCGTGCTATTCGTGGACGGCGTCCTGTGCTCTTTCGGCTCGGGCTCGTTGGCCTCTACCAGGGCGTAATAGCCGGCATCATCACTCATCATGCTCCCTCCTTCCGGTGGGAATCAGGGTGTGCCAAATTCATATCATCGCGCGGTCAGCCGGTCAATCAGCCGAAGCGCGCCGGGTCTACGAAAACAGGAGAAGTCTCTCCGTGGCGCGAAGCCACAGAGAGACTTCTGTCTCCTGACCGGGACCGGCCCGAAGGCCAGTCAGGAGAAGCTAGCGAGCCGGAGGCTCACGGGGTTGAGCGCTAGGCGTACTCAAGTCTTACTTTGGCCTAGCAGACGCAGTCCGGGTCTCCACAAGGGGAGGGACCTGCTCGGTCGATGACGGCCAGGCCGGAAAGCGGCATTACCGCGCTCACCGCCCGGGGCTGCTTGCGGCTTCTGCCGGTGCCCGGGTGGCGCCCTTCTTCGGCGGTGCCATCGGTGGCAGTGGGCGGTCGGTCTGGCTTGGGGTTCTGGTCAGACGTGGTCACGCTGATCCTTCCTCTATGGACTGTGCGGTCATGATCACCGCGGGACGTGTTCGATCGAGCCGAACGATGATTACTGTATTACACCTGTCCCTATCTGGACAAGACACCTATGCTTGCGTGGCTAAGCTCAGGCATAATGAAGCCATAACGAGGGCTCGTCATGGCACACAAATCTGACACCGGCTTCATGGGTGGCAGCTACTTCCTGGGTTTCCTGGGTGCGGTCGTCTACTTCATTCAGACCGCCACGAGTTTCTGGGACGGCTTGCTTGGCTTCTTCAAAGCTATCGTCTGGCCGGCCTTCCTGACCTACGGCCTGCTCGACTACATCAATCTCCAATAACGTAAGAGGACTCCTGCCTCACGGCGGGAGTCCCTTGCTTAGGTCTCGAAGGCCCGGGGGCTTTCAAGAAGAGGTGGGGAAAACGAATCAGCTCGGATGATTCGAGTTCCCCCTTGCGACGGTATATTGCGTGCTGACTGCCATCCGCATGGGCCAGCAATGATATGGAGACCGTTAGCTCCGGGGATTACCAGCGTAGTGGCCGGTACCGAGCGTACTGAGGGCTAGGGGCAGCTGCCTCGATACAGCTAAGGGGGAATAACCCCAGGCGGGCCATCTGCTTGACCGTGCCCTTGTGCCTGTGGCCTTAGTCCGTTAGATAGGACCATCGAGGGGCCGGGCAGTCCGGGTGCCATTCCGGTTTAAGTGGGGAGGCGTTGCCCCACCGAGTCGTCCCGCGGGACGACATGACCCCCGCAGGGGTCGGCGCTACCGATCGGGGAAATCGGCGACGCATGTCCGGCTCCTGGCCGAACTCTGTGGCTGAAGCAGCCATTTCCGGGCTTGAATACTCAAGCGCGCACACGGCTGACCCAACGGACGCTCAGAATATCACTAGCAATAGCAATAATCAACGGTTGATGTGTGGGGCGCTATAATGCACGTGATGCAGACCAACATTCCCTTCTACCCCAGCTTTCCCACCAAGAAGTACCCGGAGGGCGAAGATTGTCTTCAAATGTGCCTGAAGATGATGCTGGGCGTACTAATGCCTGGCCGCGAGTTCACCCTCACAGAACTCGAGCGCGTCACCAAGAAGGTTCCTGATGGCGGCACGTTTGCCACTCACTACCTCATCTGGCTGGTCGACCAGGGCTTCGAAGTGAAGCGCTGGGATACCCACGACTGGGCCGCCTTCGGCCGTGAGGGCATCGAGTATATCCGCCGCGTGCTAGGGGAGGAGATCGCCGCCTATAACGCCAAAATCGCCGACGTCGCTGCCGAGCAGACTGTCGTGCCGGAGTTTCTGCGCAAAGTCACCATCGTCCCCGAGCGTCCAACGGTCGACACTGCCGAAAGGCTTCTTAATGACGGCTGGCTCGTGCGTATCGCCGTCAATCAACGCCTGCTCAATCGCCGGCCCGGCTTCGTCGGCCACTCCGTCGTGCTCGTTGGTTTTGAGGGCGACGACGTTATCTTCCACGACCCGGGCCTGCCCGCCCACGCCAACCGTCGCGAATCCCGCGCCCACTTTCAGCAGGCCATGGAGAGCTACGGTTCAGAGCTCGACGCCATCCGCCCCAAGAGCTAGTTATTTTCCGAGGCTGCGCAGGCGGCGGCCAAGCACCGCAGCCAAGCCAAATAGTGCTCCGGTCACCAGGCCGGTCCCGATCGAACTAATAAAGGCAAATTTGCGCAGCACAACTTCTTCCCAAAAGGGATCGAGTTTGCCTGCCAGGTTACCGCCAATATGTGGCACATTGTTCCCAAACGACGCGTCCCACAGTATCTGGTGCGTCAGCCCAAGCAGCACGCCATACACTGCACCAATGAACAGGAATTCGCGCAGCGGATGCTCTGTCTTGCGGGTCGCCGCCACAAACGCCCACACGCCGAGCGGGATTAGCGCCATCAGCGAGTAGACCGGCGAAGTCAGCGGCAACAGGTGCAGGTCATGCACCACCACCCGCGGAATCATGATCAGTGGCAACACAATCAGATACGGTGTCGGCGGCAGTAGCGCAAGGTACTTCTTCATGCGCTCATTATAACCCTTACGCTTTAGCGGCGCAGGAACAGGTTCAGCACGATGGTTAAAATGATGCTCACGATGATCGAGGTGACGATAGGGAAGTAGAACGTGAAGTTGCCGTTCTTGACCGATATATCACCCGGCAGACGGCCCAAGCCAAATGACCACCCGATGCCCACTATGACGAGCACCACGCCGGCGATGATGAAAAGCTTGCCGATATCCATGCCTACATTTTACTGCGGATTGGCGCGTGTTGCCGCTTACGCTTAAACTGGGATCCATGACCAAGCGCAAGCCGAAGTCGAAGCCCAAGACTAAGCCCACCCGTATCGCTCTGATCGCAGCCGGTGTGCTGCTTGTCATCGCTGCCGTCGTTAGTTACTACGGCACTCCCAAGCCCGTCAGCGCCAGCCCGCTGGAGTTCATCCAAGCGGACTTTATCGACCTCTCGCGCATCTATAGCATCTCCAAATTTCGCTCCGGCATGGGCCTCGACTACTCCGGCGGCGGCGAGTCCTGCCGCAACATGAAGCACTACTTCATACCGCAACAAGACGCCGACGCCCTCCAATACGCTGCTGAGCACGACGGCCGCGCCCCGGCTCCCAACGGCAAGGACGACATTCCGATCTACTCCCCGGTTGATGGCTTCATCGCTTCCACCCGCGCCGAGAGCAACCAGGCCGGTCACCGCATCGTCATCTACCCAGAGAACGCTCCCGGCTACAAGGTCAGTCTCTTCCATATCACGCCTTCTCACGGCATTACTGGCGGCACGCCGGTCAAGGCTGGGCAACACATCGGTGTAATAGGCGCGCACCAGACCACCGACATCGATATCCAGATCGGGCGCATGCCCTGGGACAACACCTCAGTGTCGTACTTCCAGGTGATGCCCGACCGGCTCTTCGCCGCCTACCAGGCCCGCGGCGTCACTTCCCGCGACGACCTCATCATCTCGCGCGCGTACCGCGACGCCCACCCGCTCACCTGCAGCGGCGGCCGCTTCGTTTACCCGGCTATCTACGACTACGGCGCCGACATCTTCAAACTCAGCGGATACCAGGCCACGCAGAGGTAGCAGGCGTACAATCAATGTATGCCGTCACTACCTGAACTCGAGACCTACAAGCGCCGCTTCGGCGAATTCCTCGGCCGCCCCATTACCAAGGTGGAGCCGCTCGATTTTCGCGTGGTCCGCGCGACCCGCGAAGCCCTCGACGAGCTCCTGGTTGGACACACGCTGACCAGTATCGACCGCTACGGTAAGTGGCTCATCTTCAGCACCGGCGCCTCCGACCAGCTCCTCATCCACCTTGGACTCAAAGGCCAGTTCACTATTAACGAAAACCCCAAGTACGGCTCGCTCGCCATCACCTTCGAAGACTCAGACCGCCTCGTCCTCTCCGACGAACGCCATCTCGGCAAGGTCTACGTGCGCGATTTTGCCGGTCTCAAAGCCGAAAAGAAGCTCGGCCCCGACCTGCTGCAAACCGACGAGGCCTACTTCACCGACTATCTCCGCCGCCGGCGCAAGGGCGTGCGCGATGTCCTCATGGACCAGCACGTCGTAGCCGGCATCGGCGGCAAGTACGCCGACGAAATCCTCTGGCAAGCCAAGCTCCACCCCAATGTCCATCTCGACTCGCTCTCTCCAGACGACCTCAAGCGGCTCTACCATCTCGCGCGAGAAATCCATGAAACCGCCGTAAACCTCGACGGTAACCCGGAGCGGTTCCCGGCCGACTGGCTCATACCACATCGCAAGACAGACAAACTCTGCCCGCTTGGCCACGGACCATTAACTGAACGCTCACTCGGCGGCAGCGACACACTCTACTGTCCCGTCTGCCAGCCTGTTCCGAAACCCGCCTAGGCCTTCTCGATGTGGTGGTTGCCGTGCGCCGGCTCGATCGGAATCACAATCCAGGCGATGATGTAGAAGATGATGCTCGGTCCGGGCAGCAGGCTGAAAATGATCAGCCCGATGCGCACCAGCGATGCATCAATGTTGAAATAGTCTGCCAAACCACCGCAGATTCCGGCAATCAAGCGGTCCTTACGTGATCGATATAATCGCTTTGCTGTACTCATAGTCATATATTAACTCAATAATTGCGCCTTGCGGCCGGGCAGTGCATACACACTACCCGGCCACTCAGTTGGGCCGCCGCACCAAGCGGTAGCCCTGGGTTTGACCCGGGGCGAGCAGATTGGAGAACCAGCGTTCGTTGACATCTCCCGCCACGGGGGAGTGCACGAGCCCACTCTCAAGCACGAGCTTGCCCAGACCTGGGTAGCGAAAGGTGAACAACCGGCCCCTTCGGTACACGGTCACCTTGGCCAACCTCGCCCGCTGGTTGTCACTCAGGTGATCCGCGGCCGCTATCAACCACACGCGACTTCGGGTAAGCGGCACATGGTGGAGATACACCGGATCACCCACCCGGATCGACCCGCTGCCGAGGTTATGCAGATTGCGTCCGAAGTACACCTTGTTGCCCTCGGGGTCCTGGCGGAACTCCCGCAGAGTCAGCAACGGCTCCCGTCCCCGTTCCAGCGTTTGCTGGTTGATCGTCGTAACGATGCAGCGGGCGCACCTTGTCTTTGCGTGCAGCGTCTGTCCGGGAGTCACTACAAATTCGACATCGTCCTCCCAAAATGGCAGAGGCTTGTCGGCTGTATCGGGCTCCCAGGCCCACACCACATTCGGTCGGAACTGAGGCCAGTCCAGCGGCTCGACCCACTTGGCGGCTAGAAGGCTGTTGAGGTAGTCCAGGGATTCCTGCGAAATCCCCAGCACCGGGTAAGAGTCAGCAAACCCCGACCAGTTTTCACCGGCCGGAGTAGTGCGGCTCGCCTCGGGCATGCGCACCAGCCGGTAGTTGCCGGGCTTGAACTGGTCGAGATACCGTGTGAACCATGCGTTCGCCGCGATACCCAGGTCCATCGCCGGCACGTGCTCGTCCCAGATCTGTACAGTGGTCTCGGCTCCGCCGAAACCCAACACAGGTATCCGGAGAGAGCTCATGCCGGGCGCATCGAACACGTAGTGGTCGCGCGTTAGCGTCACCCTCACGAGTGCCATCTCCGGGATGGCGATTCCTCGGCCGCGCTCGCCCCGCTGAGCCACAAACATGCCCGCTTCGTTGACTACCACGAAACGGCGGTCTCCGATCAGTCCGTGCTGACTAAACTTGAGTTCATTAACGCGGACGCCTTGCGCTCCTTTGAGCGGATAGATCCACAGCTCCTTGACCCTGATGGTCAATCTAATCACCCCATTTCAATGGTCGTCTTCATCTGAAGTGGCGTAAGTGTAACACGCTCACGCCCCGTGCGCTCTTGCAACCATCCCAGATAGAGGTTATGCTTACCGCAAATGCCAGTAAAACAGAAACCGTCTAGATTCAATCACAAACTCTTTATAGCCGGCGCCTCCGCGTTAGTACTCGTACTATCCGCGACCGTCGGTTTTATGGTTCAGGCAGCTCCCTCCGACCAGCCGCTTCTGTCGCGCATCACAAACACCCTGTCCGGCGTACCGACCGTCAACACGACCGAGAAGTCCTACACGACAATTGGCACGGCCTCCAGCTCCAGCGTGCTAGTAAAGTTCAAGTCCGGCGCCAACCGGACCCAGGCGCACGCCAAGGTCGGCGGTAAGGTCAAGCGCCAGATCAACCGCATTGGGGCCGAGATGGTCGAAACCACCAAGCCGGTCGGCGAGACCCTGGCCGAGTACCGCGGCCGCGCCGACGTTGAGTACGCCGAACCCAACTACGTCTCTCGTGCCTTCTATACCCCCAACGACTCCGAATACTCCAAGCAGTGGGGCCTGGCCAAGGTCGCCGCGCCCGTCGCCTGGGACGTGCGCAAATCCTTCTACGGCAAGATTGCCGTCATCGACACTGGCATTGACCTCACCCACACCGACCTCAAGTCCCAGCTATCCGCCGGCTACAACTTCGTCGCCGATACCGCCAGCGCCCACGACGACAATGGTCACGGCACGCATGTCGCCGGTATCATCGGTGCCACCTCCGACAACGCCACTGGCACGGCCGGCATCGGTTTCCGCGGCGCCCTCATGCCGGTCAAGGTGCTCGATGCCGCCGGCTCGGGCAACTACGGCGACGTCGCTTCCGGCATCATCTTCGCGGCCGACAATGGAGCCACCATCATTAACCTCTCGCTCGGCGGCTCATCTTCATCCCGCACTCTGCAAGATGCAATTAACTACGCACTCAACAAAGGCGTCATCGTCGTCGCGGCTGCCGGCAACAACGGTACCAGCGCTGCCGTCTACCCAGCCGCCTACCCAGGCGTTCTGGCCGTCTCTGCTTCCACCTCTGCCGATGGCCTCGCCAGCTTCTCCAGCTATGGGGCGGCCGTGAAGGTCGCCGCTCCCGGCGTGGGCATCGTATCTACCTACAAGGGAGGCGGCTACGCCTCACTCTCCGGCACCTCCATGGCAGCCCCGTTCGTCGCCGGCCTCCTCGGTCTCGCCCAGTCGGCCAATCCTGCCCCCGGTGCCGTTGTCAGCGCCCTCAAGTCCACCGCCGACAAGGTCGGCCCGCACCCCTACGACACCAACGGCTGGAACCAGTACTTCGGCCACGGCCGCATCAACGCCGGGCGCCTCCTCTCCAGTCTGGGCGTCCCGACCGTCACGCCATCACCCGTCGCCAGTCCCACACCCAGTCCTTCGGCCTCGCCTAAGACCCGCACCGCCAGCCAGTTTGACGTGACGCTCGACGGTACCGTCGACCACGTTGCAGCCGGCTACATCGTGGTCAAGGTGAAGTCCGGCAACGAAGCCCTCGGGCTGCCGGCCGGCTCTCTGGTCAACCTCTACACCACCACCTCAACCGTCGTAAAGTCAGGCTCCCAGTCGCTGGCAGTCACCAGTCTGGGTACCGGCGACCGCATCACAGCCAAGGCCAAGTGGGTCAACACCAAGCTCACAGCCGTATCAATTACAATTACGTCCAAGTCCACCTCCAACGGAGGCAGCACCACTAACACCACCGCGCCAGTCCGCGGGCGAAAGCCATAGCATGCACGAAATTCGCGAGTCCCAACCTCAAAATCCCGATCCCGTCATTCCATCCGGGCAACCCATTCCCGAATCTCTGATTTCCATCCCTCCCGGTGGCACCGTGCAGCCGCCGCGCCGTCCCCGCAAGTGGATACTGCCGGCCGTCATTGGCTTCTTTGTGCTGGGCGGCCTGGCCGCAGGGGCCGTGATTATACCCCCGATGCTACAAAAGCCGGCCGCCAACGTTGCCGCCACACCTACGCCCAAGCCCACTCCCGGCATGGTCGTCTACGCCATCAAACAAGGCATCCAGACCGAAGTCCGCGAATGGAATGTTGAGGCTAAAGCATCGCGCCAACTCTTCACCTTTGAAGAGGTCCGCCCGTATGCCGAAGACGGCAACCTCTATTCACAGCTAACCCCGGCCGTCGACTACCACCACGGCGACAAGAAATACGCCTACATCGCCAAGGAAGGCCTCTTTATTCGCGGTCTCGAGTCGGACCCGCAGCGCCTGATCTGGGCTACCGGCAGCGTCAATCCCACCAGTAAGCTGACCTCCTATACCTACGACCCGCCCATCGCCGCCGCCCAGCCTGACATCTATGGGCTCTATGATCCCAAATGGTCACACGACGGCAAGCACATCGGCTTCCTGGCCGGCTTTTACGAGGGCAGCCAGGGCATCGCTATGAAAGTTGGCGAGAAAGGCTATACCATGACCAAAGACACCGTCCGCGGCAACGGCGACCCCTTCGGCTTGGGCACCACCTATACAGTGCTCTCCACCAACTCCGCCTACCGCTCCAGCGGACTGCTGCCTGACTATCAGGTCAAAGAGTACGCCGCCGCCCTCGGCGCCCAATATAGCTCCGACCGCAAAGAGCTCTACGCCATCCTCTGTCCCAAGGACCTCCCGGCCACCGGCAACAGCAAGTATGTGGTCACAGAGGGCGGCTCCCGCATGTCAGGACAGGTCGACTGCGGCGAAACCGAACCCAAGCGCTTAGCCAGGATCGATCTCTCCACCGGCGGCTACACTGCCACTGACGCCGGTACGCAGCTCTACGACATCAAGACTCCTACCGCCAAACTCCTCGTGGCCGACTCCGGCAAGGTCTACTTGCCGCTCGCCAAGTCCGAAGATTACAAAGTCGCAGAGTTCGATCCCGCCACCTCCGACATCCGCCAGATCAACCTGCTCCAGGCCGCCAAGCTCACCGACTCATCCTCCGACATCATCGACGTCCGGGTCTACGCCCGCGCCAACCCCACGGCCGCCATCATCCACAAGAACGGCGACCAGATCCGGGTAAGCCTGGTCGAGCTCACTACTGAGCGTGCGCTCGGCACCTTCGATCTGCCCAGCCTCTCCGGCTTCTCGGTCCTCGGCCTGCGCTAACTACCTCAGGCCTGCTTGCGCATGACGAGCGGCACCACCCACCAGGCGGCTGCAATGCCGATCGTCACTATCACCGCCACGGTCGTACCGACGACCGGCCCCAGCACCTGGGTCACCACCAGCTGGGCCGCCAATATCCACGCGACAGACATAGGGACCATCCCCGCGATTGCATACTTGGTCGCGGACTGTTTAAACTCGACGCGGTCACGCAGCGGCCGTTCTATCCGGTGCTGAGCGGCCGGTGCCGTAAATAAGATCGTGGCGGTCAGTGAGCACAAAAACATCACGCCATAGACCCACTTCTCGGCGTCGGCAATCTTGTCGAACCCGGTACTAAACGGCAGGATCATCAGAAAGGCGGTCAACACTTGAGCGCCATGGAGCAGCAGTCGTATCTCGTTATTCAGATCAACGAAACTCTCATTTTCAGGAACGTGTTTGGGTTTGGTAAATTCGGGTTCGTGCACGCGCCACATCCTCTCTTTTTGGCTCTACAGCTGCATAACACTAGCATGCCAAGCCAATCGCGAGATTGGGCAGACTTACCAAACTCTTAGCGCATTACAGCGTAGACGGTGACTGCTCCGGCGCCGACAAACATCACTATCGCTATCACTAGCAGCGCTCTATCCCACTGCACCGGCACCATCGCGCGGATCAACTTGGCACTGATGCCATATCGGGACTTGCGGCGGCGCTTCATACTTTTAGCTTAGCATAAGCCTTATCATAATTTGCCTTGTGGGCTCCCTGGAGCCGATAATGCAGGTCTGCCCAACCACTTCCGCGAGGAGCTAATGCGCCGGGAAGTCGAGCGCCTGAGCTAGTAGCGCAGCAGACTGGCGAAACCGTTGTTGCCGATGTGCAATATGATCGGCGCCAGCAGCGACCCCGACCGTTCGCGGATGTAGCCAAAAATCAGGCTAAGGCAAAATAGCGCCGGCACCACTGACACCAGGTTGTTCATCAGTGTTCCCTGGAAGCTCCAGCCGACACAATGTATCAGTACGAACAGCCCCGCCGCTGCCATATTCACGTAGGCGAATCTGATGTTCTGGGCCCGCAACGCCGATTGGATATAGCCGCGAAACATCACCTCCTCAAACACCGGCGTCAGCAGTACGGAGTAGATAAATATGGGCACGTTCACGTCTGAACCCAGGTACCGCCCGCTCATAACCATCAGCACCGCCGACAACGCCAGCCACGCCGCCGTCGCGCCCACGCCCCAGACCATGCCGGGACCCGGCCGCCGCACGCCGATAAACTTCAGTTGCTCCCGCAGCGGCGCGCGCCAGTAGAGCAGGGGATAGACCACCCAGACCAGTAGCTTTGCCACCGTCCAGTAGACCAGGTTCTCGGTCGTCCCCACCGGCATTGGCAGTCCCATTTGCCACAACCCCTCGTGCACCAGCCACGATGATATCCAAATGCCGAAGAAGCCGATGATGAAAACAATGAAACGACGCTGAGTAACTTTCATACCAGGTCCTCGCGCCGTACCTCGAGCCGGTAGTCGCGCACCAGCCCACCGTCATCGTCCCGTTCTGACGCATTCACCCAAAACCGCTTCGTCCGCGCGCCCCACATCCGCTGGGGTCCCTCGACATAATACTCACGGCCAATCGGCTCCTGGCCCTCACGTGCCCTAAGTGCGTTGTGCACCGCTAGCCCGTCATCCAGCTCCTCGCCCTCCAGGATATGCCCGTCTCCGGCTTCGATGAACAGGCCGCCCCGCTCGATGGCGTCATACAGCACCACAAATAGCTGACCTGTCCGTAGAATGTTCTGCGAGTGCAGCGACTCCGGATGCGAACCCCAGTACAGGTGCTCCAGGCCCGGACCCGCCATAAAGAAGTAGGGGGAATTATGGGGCGACCCGTCAGCATTCACTGTGGCCATGGCGGCGTGCCTGACTGTGCGCAGCAACTCGCGTGCTCGCTCTGTGCGCTCTGCTCGGCGCTGCTCTGCCTTCATAGCTCAAGTATAATCCTTCATATGGAAACCATCGACGTTGACGTAGTCGTCCTCCCCGAGCAAACCATCGCCGACCGCGCCTACCAGCTCAGCCGAGCGCTGCAACGCTACCCCAACGAGCTCCTGCTGTCCGAAGGTGTCTGCTTCGCGCACGTCTCGGTCTACATGCCGAGATTACGAACTGCCGATCTGCCCCGCGTCGGGGAAATCTTGGCCGGCATTGCCCGGCGCGTCCCGCAGCTCACCCTCGCCAGTCAGGATTACCACTATTCCGAGGGCTACTTCGATGTCGGGTACGGTCGCACCGGTGCCATCGAACGGTTACAAGCAGAAGTGATAGCTGC
The DNA here is from genome assembly GCA_029237755.1 of Candidatus Saccharimonadota bacterium. GTDB lineage: Bacteria > Patescibacteriota > Saccharimonadia > UBA4664 > UBA4664 > JAQZBT01. Next base: position 3,909 of record JAQZBT010000009.1, on the reverse strand, counting down.
GCTAAATCCTTTGCGCGCCGCAGTGCGCGAGTCCGGCCACACCCTGACTCCGGCCGAGGAGCAGAACCTCCAGCAGTACGGTTACCCGTACGTCAGCGCCAACTTCCGTCCGCATCTCACATTCACCTGGTTTAAAGACTCGGCTCAAGTCGTCGAGGGGCTACCTCCCGCCGCCGATTTCAGTGGCGCCTTTCCGGAGCTGGGTCTATTTGAACGCGGCCCCAAGGGCACCTGCATCCGACAGCTCGGCGTCTGGCCCCTCGCCCCGATCATCGCCGCTTGACCAGTGCCCACTGCCCGCGGTCGGGTGTATACTTCGCACATTAACCGAGGCCACGCCATGTACCTCACCTCCATCGTGCTACACACGATCACCGGTGTCGCCTGCTTCGTAGGCGTTGTGATGCTCGTCGCTAGACTTCGTGACCACGACTCCATGCGCCCCTGGTGGTGGGTCTATATCCTGTCGCTGGTGTTTCTGGTGCTCTATATGGTCACCGCTATCATTTCGCATTGGGGCGACCTCAACGATATCGAGCGCATCGCCTTCCCGGCGCTGGGGCTGCTGGGCTGGTACATGCTCTTCCGCGCCTGGCAGGCCTTCATGGAATGGTATGTCCCGTTCGATGGTTGGCAGTACCGCCTGCTCGGCCACGTCGGCTTCAATCTCATCTCGCTCATCGAAGGCTTCATCATCGTCGCCGCCATCGACCTGCACGCGCCCGATTGGCTCGTCGTCATCGTGGCCGTTCTAGGTATTGTCGGCGGCAGCATTTTCGTCGGTCGCCTCAAGGCCACCTATCTCGAAACCAAGCCGTCCTAACGCACCTTGCCCGACAGCTCCGCCTCGGTCGTATCCTCGAGCGGCTGTGGTGCGACCCTGTCCGGCGGCGCCAGCTTAGCGAACGCCAGCGTCACTGTGCGCAATATACTCACAAACACGATTCCCAGGATCCAACCGCCCAATACATCGGTAGGGAAGTGGGCGCCCAGGTAGACTCGCGACACGCCGATCAGGAAGATCAACGTCCCAAAGCCCAGGTACACCCACTTGCGCTTGTCCTGCGGTACGCGCCCCGCAATCAGTATCGCCGCTAGTCCGTAGACCGCGGTCGAACCGGTCGTATGGCCGCTCGGAAAACTGTAGTCGTGCAGCCCATGCGCCGTCACAAACTCGGTCACCGGCCGCGCCCGCTGGACCAACTCCTTCACCGCATAGAACGTCGGCAGCGCCAGGAGCGACCCGAGCATCACGCCCGCGCGCATCCAGCGCTTGTCCGCCGCCTCGATGGTGGCGACCGCGAAGGCCACGACTATCACCGACGGCCAATGCCCGATCGCAGCTATCACCGTGAAGAACGGATGCAGCGCCTCAGGCAGCCGGTTTACAGCCCTCGTCATCCAGCGGTCAAACCACGCCAGCGACCCGAGGGCCACCGTCAAGGTCATCAGTCCGGCGACCAGCAATCCCGGTATAGCCAACGGCTGGAGCGGCTTGATTCGCGCCCGCCGTCGGTCGAACCACCCAGTCATGGCGCCAGTACCCTCACTGCTCCCGGCAACACCTTAATGTGTACCTCCGACCAATTCCTGAGCTCCCCGTCCACGTGCACCACCGTCTCTTCAGTCAACTTAATATTAACCTCGCGGGTGCGCATGCGGTGAAACTTCGGCTTCTTGATGTGAGAGTTACGCACCACGGCCGTCACGTAAGAGGCAATCTCAGCGCCCTCGAGTGGCTCGCAGTAGATCAGCTCCAGTTGGTGGTCATGGATATTTGAGGTCGGGTCCACGACCGCCGCGGCCGCCCGGCCGGTGTTTGTGACCGTCAACCAGACCGTCAGTTGCTCGATATGCCTGTCATCTGCGTGCAGGTTTACGCGGATCGGCTCGGTCGTCACGATCTCCGCCAGAGTATTGCCGAGTACCTTCATGACCTCCTTCTTCGAGTCCTGTTCGCCGACCCGGTCCATGATCTTGGCCAGCAGTCCGAAGCCCACACTCTCGACAAACACCTCGCCGTTAACTTCGCCGAGGTCCATGCGCGCGACATGTCCCTGGTTGATTGCATCCACTGCCTCGTCGAGTTCATCGCCTAGACCGATCGACTGAGCGATGTTATTAAGGCTCCCGGTCGGAATAAGTCCAAACACTACAGGTGTATCCCGCAACCCTTTGATCACCGTCGCGGCCGTGCCGTCGCCGCCGGCCACCAGTACAACGTCCGGCTGCTCGCGGCGCACCCGCTTCACAAACGCCTGGATCGTCTGGTCGTCTTCGGCCACTGTCAGTTTGGGATTAAGTTTCAGCCCGCGCAATTTCTCTCTCACCTGCGCCGGAGTCAGCACGTCCTTGAGCAGGCCCGCCTTCGAGTTGATCAAAAGTTCACTTGTCATTTTCAGGCTTCCCTATATAGCTGAATCCCAAAGTCGCCAGACCCAGGATTACGCCTGCGCCCAGTGTAAACAGGCGCAGTAGCAATGTCATAGTAACTGCCGCTCCGGTCGCGACACCCATCAATTTCAAGATACCGATCGAGGTGCCTTCGTTGGCTCCCAGGCCGCCCGGCAGCAATGTCACGCTCCCCAGCACCACCGGCAACGAGAATGCGATCGCCGCTTGCGCCCAGGTTAGGGGCGCATCGATCGCCCTCGCCGCCACAAATATGATGGCTATACCTACGCCGACCGCCACCACCGACAGGCCCACCAGCGACCACAAAAAATCCGGCCGCATCAGTCGGCGGTGGGCCAGCACAAAGCGGTTGAAGTACTTGCGGCTGACATCAACGAAAGGCAACTTATTGACCGCGCCCTCCTTATCCTTCAGCCAGCCGCGCCTCAGCGCCACCATGATCACGAGCACTATGAGAGTTGCGATCAGCACGACCACCCGGTTCTGACCGATCCACAGCGTCCCCGCGAACGCCACCGCCAAGGTTACGGCCGACTCCACCAACCCTTGCATCGTCAAAGTAGGCGCGGAATCCTTCAATGAGATCCCCGCATAACGCTCGAGCAGAGCACCGCGGTAGACCTCGCCTCCAGGAATTATGGTCACCGGTTGGGCCGCCACATAAGCCATGGCCGCCCGCGACAGGGGAACCTCAAACTTGAGCATCCGCAGCATTGCCCAGTAGCGGATTGACTTGGCGGCAAAGAAGCTCAGCGACAGCACACCCATCATCAGCCACTCCGCCCAGCTCACGCGCCGCAGCAGAGCGCCAACTTCGCGCCACGGCGAAAGGGTGGCTATTGCCACCAGAATCACCAGCCCCACCAGTAACGGCAGGAGCTTCAAAAATGCCTTTAACGCTTCCACGGGCTAATCTTAGGTCAAACGACCCTGTTGCCTCTTGTGCAAAATGCCAAGACGCTTAAGCCCTGACTGTAGTATTGCCCCACTCGCGCATACGGTCCAGGATCTCCTGCAGGGAGCGGCCCTTGTCGGTCAGGCTGTAGACGGGGTGAAATTCACCGGCGCTGCAGTCGCGCATCAGGATGCCGTCCTGCTCCAATTCCTTGAGGCGCAACGCTAGCGTGCGGGGCGAGATGCCTTCGAGCGACCGCTCGAGCTCGCCAAACCGGCGTGGGCCCTCCAAGAGGTCGCGCACAATCAGGATCGTCCACTTGGCTCCGATGATTTCCAGCGCCTTAGCGATACCGCAGTCTTCACCGTGAGTATTGAATGCCGCACACATAATGCACGCATTATAGCAGTCTTCTCAGCTTTCCTTCTTCGAGGAGAACGCGAACAGCTTGTGCTATCGTGAGGCTATAAGCAAAGGAATCCCCCATGTTTTACGGTACGCAGTGGTGGCAAATCGCACTGGCAGTACTAGTCTATTTCGCGATCGGTGCCTTGTGGTACTCACCAGCCCTGTTTGGTAAACAGTGGGCGCGCGAACTC
>JAQZBT010000008.1 GCA_029237755.1 Candidatus Saccharimonadota bacterium | reverse complement strand
TACCGAGAGGAGGTCTAAGTGCCAGACAACGCAGCCCTAGAACTATTACGGAAAACTAAGGCCGTCCTGGACGGTCATTTTGTAGGTACCTCCGGGCGCCATATCCCGACCTACATCAACAAAGACGCCCTCTACCCCCACACCGCCGAGACTTCCCAAATGGGCGAGCTGCTGGCCAAGGCCAACCAACACCTCGACGTCGACGTCGTAGTCGGCCCCTCGGTCGGCGGCATCATCCTCTCGACTTGGACCGCCTACCATCTCTCCAAGCTCAAGGGCCGCGAAGTCCTAAGCGTTTACACCGAGAAAAATGAATCCAGCGAACAGATCTTCAAGCGCGGTTATGACAAGCTCGTCGCCGGCAAAAAAGTCCTGCTCGTCGAAGACCTCACCACCACCGGCGGCTCCATCAAGTCCGTGGTGAGTAGCGTGCGCGCCGCCGGCGGCGAAGTCGCTAACGTCTGCGTCATGGTCAATAAGGATACGAAACGAGTCACGACCGAATCCATGGGAGCGCCATTCTCATCGCTGGCGGTGCTCGAAACTCCCTCCTACGAAGCCGAAGAATGCCCGCTCTGCCGCGACGGCGTACCCGTAAACACCGAAGTCGGTCATGGCAAGAAATTCCTCGCCGCCAAAGGAGCCGCCAAATGAGCCGGCCGCTCCGCCACATCCTCTCCGCCGACCAATTCGATCCCGACTTCGTCACCAAGCTCTTCGCCAACGCCAATCGCACCAAGGCAAACGTCGAACACGAACGCCGCCACCACCGCATCGGCAACACCCTCGCCGGCAACATCCTCTACCGCCTCTTCTATGCCGAATCCACCCGCACCTACGAATCATTTGGCTTCGCCGCCACCCACCTCGGCATGTCCGTCCTCGGCACCCAATCGGTCCAATTCTCATCCGTCGCCAAAGGCGAGACCCTCGAAGACACCATCAAGACCATCAACTCCTACCTCCCCAGCATCATCGTCCTGCGCGGCCAAGCCGTCGGCGATGCCGCGCGGGCTGCTGACGTCTCCAGAGTTCCGATCATCAACGCCGGCGATGGTTCCGGTGAGCACCCGACCCAATCCCTCCTCGACCTCTACACCATGCGCCAGGAGCTCGGCCGCATCGAAGACCTCCATATCGTCATGGGCGGGGACCTCTGGAACGGCCGTACTGTCCGCAGCCTCGCCAAACTGGCCGCCAAGTTCCCCGGCAACCGCTTCACCTTCATCGCCCCGCCTACCTTCGAGATGCAGCCCGACATCAAAGCCATCCTCGACAAGGCCGGCGTTAAGTACGCCGAAACCACCAAAGTCACCGACGTCCTGCCCGACGCCGACGTCGTCTACTGGACCCGAGTTCAAAAAGAACGCCTCACCGAGACGCAGAAAGATTACCTGGCCGAGCACCCCGACACCCACGAGAAGTACACTTTGGGGCTCAAAGAAGTCAAGCTCATGAAGCCAGGTGCCCGCCTCATGCACCCGTTGCCGCGGGTAGGGGAGATCAAGACCGAGGTCGACCCCGACCCCCGCGCCGCCTACATCCGCCAAATGTACTACGGCATGATCATCCGCATGGCGCTGATCGAGTGGACGCTCGGGTACGAATAGCGACAATGCCCCAGGGGCGCAGCCCCTTGCCCACAAATGTGGCATAACAACGTAGCTACACCATCCTTTCGCCCGACCGCGCATGCCCCTGGGGCAACAGTCACACTCTGCTTATGCTTTAATTAACACATGGCCCACCTCATCCTCACGCGCCACGGCGAATCCCAATTCAACGCCAAATCCCTCTGGACCGGCACCTGGGACGTACCCCTGACTCACAAAGGCCGCGGCGAAGCCAAACAGATGGCCGCACTCATCAAAGATACCCCTCCCAAAGTCGCCTTCACTTCGCTCCTCTCCCGCGCCAAAGACACCCTCGCCATCATCCTCGACACCAACCACTGGACACACGTCCCCGTCCACTCCGACGCCGCCCTCAACGAGCGCGACTACGGCGAACTCACCGGCATGAACAAATGGGCCGTCGAAGAACGCTTCGGTGAAAAGCAGTTCCAGCGCTGGCGCCGCGGCTGGGACGATCCGGTCCCCGACGGCGAAACCTTAAAACAGGTCTACCGCCGCGCCGTTCCCTACTACGACGCCAATATCCTCCCCGAACTCAAACACGACCACAACGTCCTCGTCACCGCCCACGGCAACACCCTCCGCGCCCTCATCAAGCACCTCGACGAACTCGACAGCAACCAAGTCCAGCAGCTCGAGATGCCGTTCGGTGAAGTCCTTATCTATACCTTCGACAAGCATGGCAAAGTCCTGGCCAAAGAGCGCCGCAAGCTCGACATCGACCGCCCGCCGGCATAGACATAGCGGCCCAAAACTTATACCGTTTTTCCATCTGCCCAACCCTCGAGAAAGAGGAACAGATGGAAACTTCGACAACCCCGGTCCCTATCGTGCAAACCGACCCTGATCTCGGCCGTTACGCGATCAAGTTCGAAACCAGCGCCGTGACCCACCTCTACATCGCCGACTACGTCAGCCTGATGCATCAGCTCGCGGCCGAACTGGGCATCGAGTACCAAGGTCCATCGCCTGCCCTGCTTGCCGCACAGCTGCCGCAGACCTTTGCGGCCTACCTGGCAAAGCCTGGTGACTACCTCATCTCCAGCCTCAGCACTGACAAACTATTTTTGATGGCGCAGCGCATGATCGGGCTTACGCAGCCCAAAGACGGCCGGCTTTACAAAGTGACCGAAGACTTGGTGGTCTACTTCCTGCACCGCCTGCAGTCTCACGGTCATCAGCGCGAGAGCCTGGCCCTCCAAGTCACAAAACTGTACCAATTGGCGCATGAGCACTCGCCGTTGACGCATGTCACTCAGCTGCTGACGACACCCAAGCTCCGGTGGCAAACTTCGGTGACCCTGATGTCTGATCAACAGCGCCTCGGGCTGACCACGCTTTTCGCCGGCTTCATCGCGCGGCAGCCACTCGTTCAGTACCCTGAAAGTGACCAGCACTACCCGCAGATCCCAGAGCTTGAGGTAGACACCTTCACAGCAAAAGTGGTCAGTGAGTACCTGACCCCTCCGACCGAATGAACCATCTCAGGGCGGATCAACGCTCGTTCAGCCGCACCCGCGGCCGGAACGAGCGTTTTCCGTATCTTGACCTCGCCCAGCCATTATGGTTTGCTTTAGCGCATCTGCCCGACCACATCCGATTGGAGAAAACCGCAGATGATTACTTCATATCGCACTGCCATTCGCAGTGCCGGTACGGAGATCCGCAACTATGAGTTGCAGGACAGCCTGGCACTCGTCCTGGAGCTGTACTCCATTGAGCTAGTTGAGCTCCTCAGGCGTGCCTTCCGGGCGCTGGGGTTTGATTTCGACACCAAGGAGTACGCCGGCATTCTGGACTCCCTCAAACCGGACATCCACAAGCTCATGTACCTCGCAGGCAACGGCGTAACCTACGCCGATGAAGACACCGGCGAGAACATCGCCCGCGGCGTCGGCCGAAGCGTCGATGGCAAAGCCCCCGAGCTCACAGTCGTCCGTACCGAAAGCGCAGCCCGCTGCTTCATGCGCTACATCGCCCACCGCCTGAGCGGCCGGCATACGCAAGAAGAGGCGCTCAAAGTGCAGGTGAGTCTTATCTGGCAAGTTGCCTACAACCGTGGCGATTGGCCCTCCGAGCTGCTCAATCCAGTACTGAGCGAATGGCACTCCCTGTCGTACTACACGTTCCATCTCCATGGCCAGCAAACCGGCCTGCCCGCGGTGCTCGACAGCATCCTGCAGGAGATGTCCGGACTCCCGCACTACATGGGAATCGACCCACCGGAGGACTTCACCGACATCGTCAACCACGCCTGCCCTGCGTACATCCAGCAACTGCAGCGCTGACCACATCTCCCACCCTGTCAGGCGGATCCAACGTCCTGCTCTAGCCCTCGTGGCCGGAGCAGGCGTTTTCCGTTTCCAGGCAAGCCCGGCGCTCTCCGCGACTCAGCGTATGGGAAAGGGAGACGGAATTAGCCAACCGATTGGCTGGCGTCGAGGAGAGCGCCGGGCACTTTTGGGCTTGCAATAGAGACTTGCACAATGCCCCCGCCGCTTCCTGGCGTATACTGAAACCCATACCAACAAGGAAGCCATCAAATGAAGCGTTCTACCGTCACCGCCATCGTCATCGTTCTCGCCCTCATAATTCTCGGCGCCCTCTTCTACCAGGCCAGCCAGCGCACCGCCACGGTCACCAGCCCAAGCCCCAGCCCCTCCGACCGTCCCAGCGCCGCCGCCAGCCCCAGCGCCTCACCGCTGAGCTCCAGCCCCGCCACATCAACCGCACCCGTCACTGTCGACTTCACCTCCACCGGCTTCTCGCCCAAGACCGTGAACGTTACCAGCGGCACCACCATCACCTTCAAGAACTCGACCGCCGAGGACGTTCAGCCCTCGTCCGACCCGCACCCGCAGCACACCATCAACCCCGAGCTTAACGTCGGTGTCATTTCAGCCGGCCAGTCCAAGACCATCACGGTCAACCAGAAGGGTAGTTATGGCATGCACAATCACTTCGATCCCACCGACACCCTCTCCGTAGTAGTTCAGTAATCTAATTCAATACCCAACAGCCCACTTCAGGCGTACAATAAGTCCCAAACAAGGGCCGCGGCGATGACCAAGCATCTCGCGAAAGACGCATTCAGCAAACTACTGGGGAATACCCCGGACGCTGCTACTGTTGTCGCCACCATGATCGCCTCTCTCCAGAAGTTCCACGACGCCATCGTCATAGTCGATGCTAAATGGAACTTCCTCTATCTCAACGCTGCCGCCACCCACTACTTGCGCCGGGAGGCCGACCAACTCATTGGCCGCAACCTCTGGCGCATGTTTCCGCGCCTGGCCGACACCGCCTCCGAGCAGACCTACCGCGAGGCCATGACCGACAAGAAGCCCCGCACGATCATCGAACACCACGCCGCCCGCGACCTCTGGTACTGGGTCGGCGTCTATCCCATGCCCGACGCGCTCCTGCTCCATGTCAGAGACATTACCGACCAACGTCGGGCCGAGTCGCTCAATGACCGCTTGCTCCAGTCACTCGAGACTCGCCTCGACGTTCCCACCCGCCGCAAAGCGTTATAACGCCCCTCAAAAAGCAGAAAGCCCCATCCGCCGAAGGAGGATGAGGCTGTCTGATGAGACGCTATGAAGTTGTTAGATGTAGCCGTGATACTCGCAGAAGGTCTGGCCTTCTACATGTTTGCACGGCGTGGGGGCCATCCGTCGCAGAATCTCTGCATTGTCAGGCGCGGTTACCACGATGCCCGAGGGCGACCGGGAAGTCATGACGGGAACTGCAGCGGCTGTTGCCACCTCCAGTCTCTCGCGGGTTGCGCGAGCAGAGACGCCTTTGACGGGGACATACCTGTCGCCGGGCACGATCTCGAGCTGGTCCCATTCCAGATGGGGGATGACTCGGCCCTTTTTCCGAGCTCCGACCTTTTTCCCTCCACGATAACCGGACAGTGCCGGCATAATGTTCTGGGTAATGATCAAAGCCCGGGCCTCGGCGCGTTGGACGGGATTGCTGTCATCCAGATTTGCCTTATCCCAGACCGATGCCCAGGGACGGACTGTGACCGTCGAGGTCTCTCCGGCAACAGTAACTGTCACTCTCAGCGCTATGCGTTCAGCTGGCTCTTTAGCCAAGTCTGTTCACCTCTTCCAATGAACGATACGTCAGAATCAGACGTTACTATTATAGCACAATTTCAGCCTTTGAGCAACTAAGTGAGCGCTTGTCACTTATGTTTTCAAAACATGGTATTATTCTCCGCGGTACCGCCCTGCACTCCCTCCCTCCGAGCAGAAAGGAACTGCCGTGACGGACACACCATCCAACCCCAAAGCCGACGCGACGTGCGCCGACGACAGCCGCCAGCTCGGTCTGGAGGTAGAGGTCACTCGAGCACGCGACCAGGAGGATCTCGGCACCCACCACCTGGACCATGCGCTCGCCAACTTGCGCGAAGCACTCACACGCAGCGCCATTGGCACCATCGTCACCGCCTATCCCAAGTGGGAGAAGCGCATCACCGCCATGGGCACCACTTGGAAGGTTGCCCTCGAGGTCCACCTCGAACGACTGCCCGGAAGCCGCAACCGCCGCAACCGGCACACGGTCACCCCGCACGGTCACGGCGACATCGTCGCCCACGCCAAGGACCTCGCCCACCGGGCCTTTCAGCACCTCGCGCGCTGAAGACCCATCCGCCTGCCCGACTACGGAGCGCCTACCGGCCCCATGGTCGGCAGGCGCTCTGCTTTTTAGCGATTAGTGTGTAAGCTGTTTTTATGCACTCACGCGACTACTCTCCGCCCGACTTCGCTCGCCTCGCCGACTTCGTCGAACGCATCCGCAGCTTCAATGAAGAACGCGACTGGGCCCGCTTCCACAATCCCAAAGACCTCGCCATCGCCCTCTCGCTGGAAGCCGCCGAAGTCCTCGAGCACTTCCAGTGGAAGTCACCCGAAGCCATGCAAAACCACCTCCGCGACCAACGCGAAGACGTCAGTGACGAGCTGGCCGACGTCCTCTACTACCTACTGATGATGGCCGACTACTTCGATATCGATCTCGTGGCCGCCATGGAATCCAAGATGGCCAAGAATGAGGCCAAATATCCCGTACAAACCGTCCTCAAATTCCAACAGACCAAGGGCCGGTTCGGTAAATACAATGAGCTTTAATAATCGCGTCCAACGATTTTGACTTGCCCATGCCGCTAATCCCAATGCGAAAACAAAATTGACATAATTGACACGAAACAATCAGTGATTTTTGACATATCACCATGGACAGTGGCATGGCATACTTCAGTCACTACGAGGGTAGATGGCTTTGATTTCGAAGCCACCAGACGGCTAGAAACAATACGAACGGTCAGGTCGGTATCAGGGTTTCCTTGGTACCGACGCAGACTGTTCGTCTAGCCACAAACGACCGGCATCCGAGAGCCGGCCGTTTGCCGTTTAAGATAATTGCTTTTTGCTCTTGGGTGGGGCGCCGAAACGACACCCCACCCAATCACAATCACACAAGCGTGACCACGGTTTCCTTGTCCTCCATGGCTGCGACCGGAACTATCCAGACCGTGGGTATATAGTCTGGCAATTCCTCTGCCACGGGAACAGGGAGGTTGCGCATCCACGCCGGTCCATGGCCATTGACGTGAGTCGTGGCCATGTCGTAGCGTGCGCGCCGGCAAGCCATCACCGTCCAGAGCATGCAGTCCAAGGACGCATCCACCTGGTAGGCATTCATGCCGTCACGCCACCGACCCTCGATCGCCAGCAGGTCCGTGTTGATCTCAGTCTGACCTTGGCGGTGCTCGTCTTCCAGATACAAGAACTGGAATAGTTCACCACCCCGGTCGACCACCAGATACTCCTGGTATCCGACCAGCTCGCAGAGCTTGATGAGTAGCCGGTTCAGACCGATGGCCGGAACCGCCGCGTGGTGGTGCTGCAGGAGCCCTCTCGCGAGGAGCGCCGTTATCACCAGCCAGCTCGACCTCATCCCTTGGTAGTCCACCAGGGGATAGTCATTGCCCGGGACGAGCTCGCGCATGCGCGGGCCCACTCGGGTCATCATGTCAGGACCAAAGAGCCGCTGCAGATTCTGGAACAGCAACCATTCGAGCTTATCGGCATCGACGTGCGGATTGTCGGGGTCGGCCACAAAGTAGCCTGCCTCGACCATGTCGCACACCGCGTTACCGAAGCGCCTGTTTGGCCGCCAGTCCTTCCTCTCCTCATCCCAGACGAGACACATCGAGATGATCCCGTCTTCATCAGCAAACCGACTGGCAGTCTCGGCCTGGATACGCCAGGACCGGTCGCGCCATTCGCGTCGCCGCCGGGACTTCTCGCCCCAGTCGAAAAACTGGTCCGGAAGTTCCGTGGCCATCAGCCAGAGCGCGCGTGAGACATGCGCCTGGTTGTCGGGAAACACCAGCGGCGTACCTGGAGCAGGCCTCCGTCCGGACGCGTCGGTCATGGAGGCCGTGCCGTCGCGCAGGCACTTGTTGTCGTGCCCGACCTCGGAAGTGCGAGTGCTGACCATGAGATGCCAGCGTTCGGTCTGCTTCATCAGGTACTCGGTCATGATGCGAAGGCAGTCGACGACCCGAAGGCCGTTATCAACCTTGTCGCGGAGCCAATCCCACCCGAAGGTGAGCGAGAGCTCAACGATCCACCGCACCAGGCGCCCTTCGACGTCGTCTGCCCCGTAGTACAAGACCTCGGTGCAGATCGTTTGCAAGCGCCCCTTGTACTCGACCTCGGCCCACTTCGTGCCCCAGCCCTGGGCTGCCAGCTGCTGGATAATGTCCAACTGCCGGTCGGGGACCAGGTCCCCATCGGCAGTGAACGCACTGCGAAACTCGTGCATGATCGAGCCAGGGCCGCGGGCATCGAGCCGGTCGTTGGCCTCGAATGCCATCTTGCTCAAGATGAACTTGATGACACGCTTGGCCGCTTCTGGATCAACCAGCATCCTTGACGCCTCGGCGTCTCCGACGACCAGGCCGAAGTTGTTGAGACCGATCATCTGGTCCCTTGTGATACACGATCCGTCGAACTTCCATCCCGTTGAAGGGGCGTAAGTTCCGGTCGCCGGATTACGCATTGACTCAACTACTTTCCAGCTGGCCGGGTCAAAGCGTGGCGGTTGCGACTGTCCCACCGCTTCTGCGCGCATGGTAACGGTCACTCAGATCATCCCCTTCTGGGAGTGAGTAGGGTTGTGGTATTTACTTGTGGCTTTACGCCGCTATAACGCTTGCGTTTAACGGATAATTAATTATACTACCGCAACGGGCGATTCTACCAGATAAGGCTAGCCTCGTTTGAGCTCAGCGCGGCGTAAGCGCCTATAATCCATACCATGGAGCTTGAGTTCACAGGCAAAGACCACCTCGCCGGCAACGCCTGGGCGTTTCATTTTGCGCCCGTCCGCCCACTCAAGTGGAAGGCAGGACAGTTCATTCGCGTCGAAGTACCGCACGCTAACCCGGACGAAGAGGGGACCAAGCGCCAATTTACAATTGCCGCCGCTCCCCACGAAGGCCGCATCACCATCGCCACACGCGTCACGCAGAGCACCTTCAAGCGGGCCCTCGATACCCTCAAACCCGGCGACACTATCCGCCTGCTCGACCTGCCCGCCGGCGACTTCGTCTGGCACGACTCGCCCCGGCCGCTCGTCTTTGTCGCCCAGGGCATCGGCATCACGCCGTTTCGATCCATGCTGGCCGACAGGGCCCACCGCGGGCTGCCACTCTCAGCCGAGCTCTACTACGCCAACATCACATCCGGCATACCTTTCGAGGACGAGCTGAAAGCACACAAAGACCTCAAGCTCACCCTGCTCGACACGGCCATCACTGTGCCGGTCCTGGCCGAGCTAGTGCCCGACCTGGGCCAGCGCCTCGTCTACATCGCCGGACCCAAAGCCCTCATCACGCTGCTGGGGCCGCCCTACAATGTGCCCAGCAAACAGATCCGCCACGACCAATTCCCCAACTACGCCCGCGCGCAGTATTAATCGTCGGCTTTGAGAGTCTTCTCCAGCGCAGTCAGGCTCCGCTTGAGCGCCGACTCGGTCCTTTTCTGCACGGTCACATCGAATGAAACATTCAAGATGAACTGCACCGTACCGTCATCGGCCCGTCCAAAGACCGTGCCCTCGGTCACAAACCACCGGTACACGCCATCCGCCCGCTTCATCCGGTACTGGAACGACGCGATCGGTTCATCCGTGTCTTCGGCTTGCGCGTTGGCCTTCTCCAGTACAGCCTGGTTCTCAGCCAGGAGCCGTTGGATATCATCCGGATGAACGATACCGACCGCGAACGCAAGGCCACCCTCGATAAACTGCTGCTCCGTATAACCCAGCAACTTCTTTACCGCCCGGTTCACATACAAATACTCGGCCGTCTTGATGTCATACAAGGCGACCAGCGCCGGCACCGCATCGGCAATGCGCAGCAGCGTATCTTCGGTTACGAACTTCCCGTGGCTGGGCATGCTGATGCATTCATTAATGAACTTAAGTCTAATCCCAAAACGCTAAAAATTGCCATCGCCAAAACGCCAGTCCAGCCGTCGCAAAATGATTGTTCTTTGCACGAAACTACAACTTTGATTACTCTTTTGCTTGCTAAAGCCATAACCGCTGGACACAATAACCGGTATCAACTAAACCGCGAGGATCTCTACGCATGACCGCTTCCTTGATCGCCGCCGACCCGACGTCAGATTACGAAATCAAGGAAGCCGCGGTCATCGTCGCCGCCTTCGCCTTTATCCTGGCGGTGGGCGGTGTCGCGCTCGCCGCCGTGCTTATCTGCGGCTGGAAGGGCGCCAAGAGCGTAATCGTCGACTGGATCCATGGCAAAGCCACTTTCGTCTGTAAGTAGAGTCTTCACTATCTCGCGCGGGCTGTTCGCGCCCGGGGACCGCATCGGCCTGGTACCGACCCTCCGCGTCGAGCCGGGCGAGCTGCTAGATACCGTCACGGGGGCCCGGCACTCCCTGCACGAGCAAGCCCAACCGGCCATGGACCTGCTGGCCCCCGGCATCGGAGCAGAGGAGTGGATCGTCCGGCTCCTGCACCAGGGCGCCGACCCGGTCCGCATCAGCCAGATGGTCGAGTTCATCAATACCATCGGTGGCTTCCAGGTTCAGCGTGCCTGGTACGTCCGCGCACCCCACGCCCTGCACCAACTCGCATCGTTCGTCATTGGTTTTCGTCCGCTCACCCTCGGCCGCCGCTATCCGGCAACGCTGCTGGGATTTTTCAGCGCCGCCGGCCGTGCCCTCAAGCCGGTACTCCTGGCGGTCCCGGTCGCCGCTGCGCTCTGGTACGGCGCCGGCGCCGACGAGGTGGCCGTCGTAGCGCTCACCGGCGCTCTGGCGCTCTGGTTTAGCGTCGCCATGCACGAGTACGCCCACACCTTGCCCCTCAAGGCCAACCACCGCGTCATTTTCCAACGCGGCCTGCGCTTGGGCATCCTGCACCGCCGCGGCCGTATCCGCCAAGAGGTCATCTCGGCGCTCGCCGGACCGGTCGCCGGCGCTGCCGTCGCGCTCGCCATCGCCCCCAATCCTGCCGGCTGGTTCCTGGCGGTCGTCCATCTCTCCAGCCTCCTGCCCGTCCACTCCGATGGCCGCGCCATGTATCTCAGCATCCGGTCGGCCCGCACATGAGACGCGCACCCGCCCTCCAGGTCCACGACCTCCAGGTCCGCCGCAGCCGCAATTTCGCCCTTAACGTCGATAGCCTCTGGGTCGACAAGGGGAGTGTGCTCTGCATCGCCGGTGCCAACGGCAGCGGCAAGACCACTCTGATCGAAGCCATTGTCGGCCTTACGCCCTACCAGGGCAGCATCCGCATCATGGGCCGCCCCATCGACCTCTACCCCAAGCAAGCCAAGGCCCGTCTGGGCTACGTCCCCGACGACGACCAATGGTTCGTTCCCGAACTCACTGCCGCCGAATACTTTGCCCTGCTCAGCTCCGTCTACGAACGCTCCGGCGTCAGCATCCGTGCTCACATGTCCAAGATCGTGCAGCACACCGCCGACCGTCTCAAGTTCAAAGCCTTCGACCAGCAACTCGGCTCGCTCAGCCACGGCAACAAGAAGAAGGTCCAGATCATCGCCGCCCTCATGCACGAACCGCAGCTCGTGGTCGTCGACGAGCTCCGCAACGGCCTCGACCCCCTGGCCATCCGCGCCGCCGAACAGCTCTTCAAGTCGCTCTCCGCCCGCGGAGTCGCCGTCGTGGCCGCCACGCACGACCTGTGGTGGGCCGAACGCTTCGCGGCCGAGATCGTCATGCTCGACCAGGGTCGCGTCATCCTCGATGCTCCGACCGGCACCATCACTGCCGAATCGGGCAGCGTCGAGGCGAAATTCCTCGCGCTCTACGGAGCTGCCCGTGACTAGCCGGCTAGCCTGGGCCGTACTCACAACCAGTTTCGCCTCCGGTACGCGCCGTCCCCGGACCACCGCCACTCTGCGCCTGGCCGCCTCCTTTATCGCGGCCATCTTCCTGGGATTGAACCTGGCCGGCAGTCTCCGGCGCTCCGGACTGCCGACCAACCTGCCGGCCGACTGGCTGGGCGCCCTGGTGATGACCAGCGGATTCGTCCTCTTCGGCCTTATCCTGCTCTCCATCGGCGCCGCCCTCAGCCGCACCGACGCCTTGGCCCGGCTCATCTCCACTCTGCCTCTGCCGGCCTCAACGCGCCGCCTGGTGGCGCTCATACCGCCTGCCATTATCCTGGCCGTCACGCTGGCTTTCGCCACGCCCGTGGTGATGGTCTTGGAGCTGCCGTTTGGCCCGGCCTACTTCCTGGCGGGCGCGGGCGCTGCCTTGGCCCTGGTGTTGGCGACTGGACATGCTCCAGCGCTCAAAGCCCTGGTCTTCGCCGTGTTTACTGGTACCGCCATCTGGCTGCTCACGCGCTCACAACCAGCGGCCGTCTACTACCTCCTGTCGCTACCGTTTCTGTCGTTAGCCTCTCGCGGCCATGTCCGCCCCTCGGCTCGGCCTCATCGCCGGCTCATCCAGCTGCCCGAGCGCTCGCTGCCACGGTGGTGGTTCGTACTCAAATTGGTACGCAACCGCCGCAGCCAGCTCGCTCTCAGTTTCAGCCTGGCGTTATCAGTCATCACCGCCACAACCATCGCCTGGCGCGATCTCGGCGCTATGGCTGGCGCCGGCTGGCTCATCATGAGCGCCGTACTCACCGCCGCGGTCGCCTGCGATGTCCGCGGACTCAGCCCCCGCCACAAAGCCCCCGAGGTCGAGGCCCTCGGCGGTCTACGCTACTTCCTCGCCAGCCAGACCCGGGCCGCCATCCTCATAGCCATCCTGCCGCCGCTGCCGCTCATCGCCGTCTTGCTGCCCCACGTGCCAGCCGCGGAATTACTGACATACGGACTAGCCCTGCAAGCGGCCGCACTCATGCTCGGCCTCCTGGCCGGGGCCATCTTCGTCCCGCGCGACGGCGACACCGGCGCCCAATTCTTCGCGGCCACCCTGTCTACCTCGGCACTTTTCGCCCTACCCAAGCTCACCGGCTTCCAATCCCAACCCCTCAGCCACCACGCCGTCGCCTGGCTGGCCGTAGCCCTCACCGCGCTTGCGCTCATACCGCTCATCGAAACCTTCAGGAGGCACCGTTATGCGACCATTTGACCACCGCAGCGCCCAAGCCGTCATCACCTCCAGCTTCGCCTGGGTAGCACTGACAACTACTATCGTCCTGGTGACCATCCTGCTCACGACCTCCGCCGAACTCAGCAATGCTACCGGAACGCGCAGCGACCCGCTGAGCCTCTTTGCTATCACCAAGTCACCCCAGCCGGGAGGGGATATTCATGTCTCGATGGCACTGTTGCCCAACTTTGGCATCTTCGTCGCAGCGGCCGCCCTGGCTGCAGCACTTTTGGCCTTCACCCGGATGCAACTGCGCCGCTAGTTGGTGTACTTGCTCGCGAAGTAGCCGGTCTTACCCTTGTAGGTCCCGTGCCACCAGAAATCGCCAATCTCGTCCACACTCACGACCGCGCCCTTCGGCATCCAGCCGATGATGTTGGACTTGTTTGAGCTATTTGGAGTACTGCGCAACCACAGCCCGCTCGGCGATGTCACCGTACTCGACTGCGGCTTCTCGGCCGTCGGCTTCACCTCTGGCACAGTCAGGGCCAGATCGGGAGTCGGCGTCGGAGTAGGCGTCGGGGTGGGTGTAGGAATCGGCGTCGGCGTGGGAGTGGGAGTGGGGGAGGGGGTAGGAGTGGGAGTAGGGGTCACGACCGCCACCGGCGCGGGCTTGGGTTGCGTCAGCACAAACGCACCGGCGCCACCACCTAGCAGTAGCACTACGACGACCGCTATCAGTACCGGCTTCTTGGACTTCTTCTTAACAGGGGCGCCGGCGGCCGCAGGTTTATCGACATGAAACTTATCCAGTAACACGTTTAGCTGCGGCGCTGGAATCGATCCATCAGCCGCCCACGCCACCAACTCACCGGCGGGCTTATCCGACGGATCGGGCTTGGGCGGGGCTTTGGGTTCGGTTGGCTGGGCGACTGCGCCAGGCTGGGGAATATACTCCGGCTGCATGATATCAGTATACTGCTTACGCTCTTATTAAGCACAGGCTCTACCATTTATTCCAGTAAAAATTTTGAGCTTCAGTGGCTTACATCAGGCATTATTGCAATCGCCGCCCCCATTCAAATTGAAAAAATCTGGAGCAAGCACTAGACACGGCGCGGTCAATCTTATATAAATGTTCCGACAGACCGCCCCCGGTGAGGGCGCAACAATCTGCCTATACTAGATAAAATTCTTGATCTCTAGAGGATTTTTTTTATGTTTTTGAACTTCAAGCCTCGGTCTATCCTGTTGTGCCCCGGCCCCGTAATCATTTCCAAGCGCGTTGCCAAGGCGGTCGCCAAGTCCAACATCGGACACCGCGAAGCCGAGTTCTCGCAACTGCTCGCGGAGATGATAGCTATGGTCAAGCCGGTCGTAGGACTGGAAGCCACCGACAAATCCTACGAAGTCGCCTTCATTACCGGTTCCGGCACCGCTGCCAACGAAACCATCCTGTCCAGCCTTAGCTCGCTGGGCCGGACCCTTGTCATCTCCAATGGTGAGTTTGGCGAGCGGCTCTACGACGTTACGCGCCTGCACACGAGCAAGGTCGACCATCTCTCCTTCGGTTGGCAGCAGCCGATCAACCTCGATCTGGTGGACGACGCCCTCTCCCGCCACGACTACAGCCTGGTCGCCATGGTCCATCACGAGACCAGCACCGGCATGCTCAACCCGGTCGCCGAAGTCGCCGCACTGGCCCACAAGTACGGCGCCCTGATCTCGGTAGACGCCGTTTCCAGCATTGGCGCCGAAGCCATCGAGGTCAAAAGCTGGGGCGTCGACGCTCTCAGTGGCGCCTCCGGCAAGGCCCTGTCGGCCATGCCCGGCGTTGGCATCCTCGTGCTGAGCAAAGAAGTGCTCGCGCGGCTCGATGCCTCCACTCGCAGCGTCCACTACCTCGACCTGCACAAACACTTCCACTACATGCGCGAGCTGGCACAGACCCCCAATACACCGGCGGTGCACGTCTTTGTGTCGCTGCACGCCGCTCTCACCGAGATCCACCGCATCGGCCTCACGCGCTTCCGCGAGCGCATTGCCGCCCGGGCAGCCTACGTGCGCCGGGTCTTGCCGCAGCTGGGCCTGCACCACGCGGTCTACGGTCCTCAGACCTCCCGCGTCATCACTTGCGTCTCCCTGCCGCCTTACATGACCTTTGATCGCCTCACGGCGCACCTCAAGCGCCGCGGCATCGTCATCTATAACGGTAAGGGTCCGCTCAAGGACAAGATCTTCCAGATCGGCCACATCGGCGCCCTCAAGCGGCGTGACACCCGTCTGGCGATCAAGTTGATCAAGCGCCTGATCGACGACATCCACGAGCACGAATTGGCACACATCCCTGAGCCGGCGGCCGACGACCAGCGCCAGGTTACTGTTCGCCGCTAACCGCGCAGCGTCAGCATATACTGCGGCTGCTGCTCCAGATGGAACTGCTCCTTCC